>JAOPUQ010000076.1 GCA_025963425.1 Modestobacter sp.
TGATCGCGCTCGGGTCGTGCGTCTCGTGCTTCATGAAGTAGGAGAAGTACTCCCGCTCCTTGCCGCCGATGAGGAACTCGGGGAACTCGGGCACCGAGTAGAAGTTGATGTGCCACAGCCACACGAAACTGCGGACGTTCTCGGCGGTGAGGAAGGAGTACTCCTCCAGGCCGTAGCCCGGCAGGATCATCTCCTGGTAGACCAGCTGCTGGACCCGGTCGGGATGGGCAGCGGCGAGCTGGTAGGCCGCGGCAGCGCCCCAGTCCTCCCCCACCACGCGGTACCGGTCGTGGCCCAGCTCGGCCATCAGCGCTGCGAAGTCCTCACCCACGTTGCGCATGTCGAACCCGCCCGGGGTGTGCTGGGAGTCGCCGAGCCCGCGCATGTCCGGCACGACCACCCGGTAGTGGGGCGTGAGGAGCGGGATGACGTGCCGCCAGTGGTACGACGTCTTCGGGACGCCGTGCAGCAGGAGCAGCGGCTCACCCTCGCCCGCGGTCAGGTAGTGCAGCCGCACCCCGTTGACGAGGGCCCGGCCGTGCCGGACCAGCTCTCCGTCGTGGTCGACGATCCTCATGAGCCAGCTCCTCCGGGATCCTGCCGGTCATGAGCATCGTCGAGGTGCTGCCGGACGCAGGCCATGCGCGCGTCCTCGTCGGACGGACGCACCCCGACGCTCGGCATCACACTGCTCAGAAATCGTGGGCCTGGTCGTACCCGAAATCCTCGGAGCCGTCGTCCTGGCCGCCGATCGGTGAGGCACCGCCGCCCGGCTGGCCGGTCGCGTTCTCCGTGGCCTTCGCACGACCGATCTCCTCGTGCGCCAGGTCGTAGCCGTAGTCCCCCGCGATCTCCTGGTCCCGCTCCATCACCAGCACTCCTTGCGGTCGCGTGCCCGTGCCGTGCCGGCGCACGCCTCGGGCCGGCGGTTGCTCCAGGCTCCTCCGGACCACGCCGCGCCACAAGGTCCGCCGGAGCGGACCGGTGGCCGGAGGAGCGGAAGGGTTGCTCGAGGCTGCCACCGGGACCGCCGATCGGTGGCCCCGGCCAGCACCCGGCGAGACGGACCCGCGTCGCCAGCTCGGCGAAACCGAGCGTCGTCATGCGTGAGGCCCCGCGTGTCGACCCCATTGCAGCAGCATGTCGACCGGTCGCCGAAGGCCTTGCGCATGCGCTTTCCGACGCCCTACGGTTCCGCCCACACCGGCTGGTACGGCGGGTGGTCCAACCGGCGCACGAGGTCGGGCGGTCGTTGATGGGCACTGCACGTTCCGGCCTTGCAAAGCGGCTCGACACGGCAGCGACGTGCACCGGTCCAGCTCCGTAGAGGGACGTCGGCCGGGAGCCTGCCGGCCGGTTCCCTCCGTCCCGACGGCCCGCGGTCCTGATGGTCACGCGTGTGAGCGGCGAGGCCCGCCGGCCCGCGCATCACCGGCGACCTGAGACAGCCGCGCCTCCCGCACCCCCGCGGCAGACGGGCGACGCGCCCCGGTGTCCAGCGAACTCCCACCCAGCAACCCGACGCTCCCGTCGTCCCCGGGGGCTCGACAGGAGGACCCACCATGCGTTCCACGTCCCGCACCGTCCGCGCGGTCACCCTCGTCGTGACCGCACTCACCCTGCCCGCCCTGATCACCGGCTGCACCAGCACCAAGAGCGGTAGCAGCGCCGGCGGAAGCGGCGGCGGCACTGTCAAGGTCGGGTTGATCACGAAGACCGACTCGAACCCCTACTTCATCTCGATGCGCGACGCAGCGCAGGCCGAGGCCGACAAGATGGGGGCCCAGCTGACCGCCGCAGCCGGGACCGCCGACGGCGACAACGACAGCCAGGTCACCGCCGTGCAGAACATGATCGCCTCGGGCGTGACGGCCATCCTGATCACCCCGAACGACTCCAAGGCCATCGTCCCGACGCTGCTGCAGGCGCAGCAGAAGGGCATCTTCGTCGCCGCCCTGGACACCCAGACCGACGGCAACAAGGGCGTGGACGCCACCTGGGCCACCGACAACACGAAGGCCGGCGAGCAGCAGGGCACCTACGTCAAGGCCGCGCTGGGCTCGACGACGCCGGTGCTCGCCATGCTCGACCTGCAGCCCGGCGTCTCGGTCGGCGACCAGCGGCACAGCGGCTTCCTCGCCGGCATGGGCCTCACCGACAGCAGCCCGGAGATCGCCGGCCGGCAGGACACCGGCGGCGACCAGGGGAAGGGCCAGACGGCCATGGAGAACCTGCTGCAGAAGAACCCGAGCATCAACTCCGTCTACACGATCAACGAGCCGGCCGCGATCGGCGCCGCCACGGCCCTGAAGAACGCCGGCAAGACCGACTCGGTGATCGTCGGCTCCATCGACGGCGGCTGCGCCGGCGTCAACGCCGTGAAGAACGGCCAGATCGCGGCCACGGTCATGCAGTTCCCGGCGAAGATGGCCATCGCCGGTGTCGACGCCGCGGTCGCCTTCGCCAAGGACGGCAGCAAGCCCACCGTCCCCGCCACCGGCTACATCGACACCGGTGTCCAGCTGATCACCGACAAGCCGCTCGGTGGCCTGGACTCCAAGGACACCACCTGGGGCCTGCAGAACTGCTGGGGCGACAAGCCCTGATCACGACGGGCTGATCGGGTCGGCCCAGGCGCCGGCACGACCAGCCTGCCGGACCGGCGTGGTCCAGGACGTCGCCGGTCTGCACCCCGACAGCGCTCGGCGACAGGAAAGGCGCCCGACATGACCGGCTCGCTCCAGGCCGCAGAAGAAGAGGCTCCTGCGGCTCCAGAAACCTCCGGCACACGTGCCGCCACGATCACGGACCGGATCTTCCGCAACCCCGTCCTCGGACCGCTGGGCGCGCTGATCATCCTGGTCATCGGCTTCTCGATCTTCACCGAGAACTTCCTGAGCGTGGACAACACCTCGCTCATCCTTCAGCAGTCCGTGGTCGTGGGGACTCTCGCGCTGGGCCAGACGATCATCATCCTGACCGGCGGTATCGACCTGGCCAACGGGGCCATCATGGTGCTGGCCTCCCTGGTCATCGCCAAGCTGGCGGTCGGCGGCGTGAGCCATCAGTTGCCGGGCCTGCTCGTCGGGTTCGCCCTGTGCGCGGTGCTCGGGTTGATCTCGGGCCTCATCATCTCCCGGCTGGGCCTGCCCCCGTTCATCGTCACCCTCGGCATGCTGACCATCCTGCAGGCCACGTCGCGGCTGTACACCAAGGAGACGCTGCTCGTCGACGACGGCCCGTTGACGTTCCTGTCCAAGGGCGGATACCTGTTCGGGCAGTTCCAGATCACCGTCGGCGTCGTCGTCGTCCTGGTCAGCGTGGCAGTCCTGCACTTCGCCCTCACCCGGACCTCCTGGGGGCGGCACGTCTACGCCGTCGGCAACAACGACCTGGCTGCCAAGCGCACCGGTATCAACGTCCGGCGCGTCCTGCTCTCGGTGTACGTGCTCGCCGGCCTGCTGTACGCGCTGGCGGCCCTGCAGGCGTTCGGCCGTAGTCCCGCCACCTCACCCAACGCCTTCCCCACCGCGAACCTCGACACCATCACCGCGGTGGTCATCGGCGGCACCAGCCTGTTCGGCGGCCGCGGCACGGTCCTGGGCAGCTACCTGGGTGCGCTGATCGTCCTGGTCCTGCAGTCCGGTCTCACCCAGGCGGGCATCGACCCGCTGTACCAGAACATCGTCACCGGCGTGCTGGTCATCGCCG
>JAOPUQ010000105.1 GCA_025963425.1 Modestobacter sp.
GCGTCGCCGAGCCCCTCGGGCCGGTGAGCCGGGTCCGCCGGCTGGGCGAGGCCATCGGTCGCGCGGCGGCCACCCTCGACCGCCGCGTGCTCCTGCTCGGCTCCGGCGGCTGATCGCACGACCCGCCGGTCCCCCGGTTCAGCGAGGCCCCGCCGGAGGTGGCCGAGCGGCTGATCTCCGGACGGAACCCGACACCGGAGGAGAGAGCCGCCCGCCAGGCCCGCGTCTTCGACGCCGCGCTGGCCTACGCCGCGGGGACGTCGGACCTGATGCCGCTCAACCCGGACTGGGACCGGCGCTTCCTCGCGGTGCTGGCCGCCGGCGACCTCTCGGAGATCGACTCCTGGACCAACGAGTCGTTCGTCCAGGAGGCTGGGCACTCGTCCCACGAGGTGCGCACCTGGCTCGCGGCCCACGCCGCGCTGGGCGCCGCGGGTCCGTACCAGGTCCGGTCGACCTTCTACGAGGCGATCCCGGAGTGGATCGCCGGCTTCGGCGTCACCACGGCACACGCCCGCGGCCGCTGAGCCGGCGGGCTACTGCAGTCCGCGGTACAGGCCACCGTCGATGGGGATCGCCGTCCCGGTGAGGTATCCCGCCGGCTGCGAGCAGAGGAACGCCACCATGGCGCCCAGACCGGCGGGGTCACCGACGGATCTCGCCGGCACGTCGGCCGCCAGCCCGTCGAGGCGGTCCCCCGCCCAGGCCTCGAGCCGCTCGGTCCGGTGGTAGCCGGGCTGGACGCTGTTCACGGTGACCCCGTCCGGCGCGACCTCCAGGGCCAGCGTCTTGAGGAACGCGGTCAGGCCCGCCCGCCCGGTGTTGGACAGGATCAGGTCCTGGATCGGCTGCCGCACCCCGACCGACGTGATGGCCACGACCCGCCCCCATCCCCGGGCCTGCATGCCGGGCACCGCCGCCTTGCACATCGCCACCGCGCTCAGCACGTGGTTCTGCAGCGCGGGGGCGTACGCCTCCAGCCCGGTGGATCCGAAGGTCCCGGCCGGTGTGCCCGGCACGTTCACGACCAGGATGTCCAGCCGGCCCAGGGCGTGCTGTGCGTCGTCGACGAACCGCGTCGCACCGCCCGGCGTACTGACGTCGGCGACGATCGGTACGGCTCCGCCGCCGATGCGGGCGGCAGCCTTCTCGACCCGTTCCCGGTCCCGGCCGCAGATCGCCACCTCGACACCCTCGGCTGCCAGCGCCTGTGCCGTCGCGAAGCCGAGCCCGCTGGTGGATGCCGCGACGGCCGCCCGCCTGCCCCCGATACCCAGATCCATGTCCCGCCCGTCTGCAGAGGTGTGGTGGTCGTGCCGGGCGCCCGTCGGCGGACGGCGAGGGGAGGACTACTCCAGCGTGGAGAGCAGGAACTCCAGATGGAGGGCGTTGAACCGCTCGGGCTGTTCGTAGTGCGGCCAGTGGCCGGCGTCCTCGATCAGCTCGAACCGCGAGTTCGGGATGGACTGCGCCCAGAAGTGGCCCTCGGCGATCTCGCTCGTGGGGTCGTCCGTCGTCCACACGACCAGGGTCGGGGCCTGGATGCGGCCCAGCCGTTCCTCGGTCATCAGGTTCTGCGTGCGGACGTCGAGGTCCTGGAGGACGAGGATGTTCCCGACGTTCTGCTTCATCTCCGGCTGCTGGTAGATGGCGTGCCGGATCGCGACCCGCTCGTCGGTCACGCTGATCTCGGGATGGGCCATCAGCCATTCGAGCCGGCGCCGGGTGCCGGCCGGGTCACTGCTCTGCACCGCCGCGAGGGTGGAGCTACGGATCTGCTCCATCACCTCCGGCTTGGCCACGGTGCCCCCGGGAGCGAGCAGCGACAGCGAGCGCGTGCGGTCCGGGTGCTCCGCGGCCGCCCAGGACGCGACCCATCCACCCAGTGACTGCCCCGCCAGGTGTGCCCGGTCCAGACCGCAGGCGTCCATGTAGCCGAGCAGGTGTTCCACGTAGGTGGGGATCGTGTACGGACGGTCGGGTTTTCCGGTGTAGCCGTGCCCGAGCATGTCGATGGCATGCACGGTGAAGTACTCCGCGTGCGCGGCGATGTTGCGACTGAAGCCGTCGAGGTGCCCGCTCGTGCCGTGCAGGAAGATCAGCGGGGGGCCCGACCCGGTCCGCAGGCTCCGGGTGGGGATGCCGCCGACATCGACGGAGCTGACGCTGAACTCCAGCCCGGTCAGGTCGGTCCACACGGTCATCGGTGATCTCCAGATCTCGTCCGAGGCGACGTCGGGCAGCCCGCGGCCACTCGTGGGAGGAGGCTCCGGCGTCGCGCACGCCACCGCAGCCGCGGGCGGTCGGCTCAGGGCCCGGGCCGCCTGCTGAGGTGAAGCTAGGGGGCGACCTCGGCGGGGTCAAGTATTTTATACAACCGTGCCCGCAGGCCCCCGGCCTGCTCTTCCTGGCCGTCGGACGTGCCGGAAACCGGCTGCGCAGGGCGGCCGGAGCCGGCGCTTTCCGGCTCGGACGGGGCGTCGGTCGGCGGCTACCTTGCGCCCGGCTCATCCCCCCGACCGGCACCGTCGACAGGAGACACCGTGGTCAAGTCCTGGATGTTCGACATCTTCAACTACCCCTACGACAAGCGGCCGGAGCACTTCAGCCCGGAGCTCTGCTCGGAGCTGTACGACTGGCACTTCGACACCTGGGTCGGGGCCGAGGACCAGGGCTTCGACGGCATCTTCTTCAGCGAGCACCACTTCACCGCCTACACGGTGAGCCCGTCGCCGAACCTCCTCGTCGCGGCGGTTGCCGCGCGGACCAAGAACATCCGGCTGGGCGTGATGGCCAACATCATCCCGTTCCACGAGCCGCTGCGGCTCGCCGAAGAGGCGGCCATGCTCGACTACCTCACCCACGGCCGCCTCGAGGTGGGGATGGGCCGCGGCGTGGACGAGTTGGAGTTCGCCAAGGCCGGCATCCCCATGGAGGAGACGCGCCCCCGGTTCGAGGAGGGCATGCAGCTCATCCACGAGGCGTGGCGCAACCCGTCGTTCACGCACCACGGCCGCTTCTGGGACTACGACGACGTCGCGGTCTGGCCGAAGCCGATCCAGCAGCCGAACCCGCCGGTGTGGATCACCGCGCTCAGTCCGACGACCACCGAGTGGGCCGGCACCCAGGGCTACAAGATGGCCCACACCTTCCTGCCGGTCCCGGACACCAAGGACATGTTCGACCGGTACCGCAAGGC
>JAOPUQ010000128.1 GCA_025963425.1 Modestobacter sp.
GGTCAGCGCGGCGGCGGCGCCGGCGGCGGCCGCCGCGGGCACGAAGTCGGCGCCGTCGACGCGCTCGCCCGCCAGCGCCACGAAGAGGTCACCGGCGCCGACGGCGCGGGAGTCGACCCTGACGGAACCGGTCACGGGTCCCGGGGTGGCCGCGCCGGCGGGCAGCACCAGCTCGCCTCCGACCGCTGCGGCCACCTCGCCGAGGTCCAGGGCGATCACCAGGCCACCTCCGGGTCGGCAGCGCGCTCGGCCAGCACCTCGCGCAGCACCGCGCGGTCGTCGAAGGGCAGCACGCGGCTCCCCACCTCCTGTCCGGTCTCGTGGCCCTTGCCGGCCACGAGCAGGGTGTCCCCTGCCCGGGCGGCCCGCACAGCGGTGGCCAGCGCGGCGCGCCGGTCGCCGATCTCGAGCACCTCGGCCCGGCGGTCGGCGGGGACGTCCCGCACACCGGTGAGCATGGCCCGGCGGATCTCCGCCGGGTCCTCGCTGCGGGGGTTGTCGTCGGTGACGACGAGCACGTCGCTGCCGGCGGCCGCGGCGGCGCCCATCGCCGCGCGCTTGCCCGGGTCCCGGTCACCACCGCAGCCGAGCACGGTCAGCAGCCGGCCGGGGGTGGCGGCGCGGAGCGCGTTCAGGGCGGTCGCGACCGCGTCGGGGGTGTGCGCGTAGTCGACGACCGCCACGAACGGCTGGCCGGCGTCCACCGGCTCCATCCGGCCCGGGACGACGGTCTCGGCGAGGCCGTACACCGCGGCCTCGACCGGCACGCCCACCGCGTCCAGCAGGGCGACGGCCAGCAGCGCGTTCGCCACGTTGAAACCGCCGGGCAGACGCAGCCGGGCCGGCCAACTGCGCCCGCCGGGCCCGTGCAGGGTGAAGGTGGACCCGCCGGTGGGCACGGCCGCCACGTCGGTGACCGACCAGTCGGCGCCGGCCGCGCCGGCGGCGGAGACGGTGACCGTGCCGGGCTTGACCAGCCGCCGGCCGGCCGGGTCGTCGACGTCGACCACCTCGACCGCGGCCCGCCCGTCGAAGAGCAGCGCCTTGGCCTGGAAGTAGCTCTCCACGTCGCCGTGGAAGTCCAGGTGGTCGCGGGAGAGGTTGGTGAACCCGGCCGCGGCGAAGCGGACCCCGCCCACCCGGCCCTGGACCAGGGCGTGGCTGGAGACCTCCATGACCACCGCTCGGACGCCGGAGCCGACCATCGTGGCGAGCAGGGCGTGCAGGTCCGGCGCCTCGGGGGTGGTGCGGACGCTGGGGAAGGTCGTGGTGACCGGGGTGCCGTCGGCGTCCCGGCCGCGGGTGCGCGCCTGCACGGTGCCCACCAGGCCGCTGGGCCAGCCGGCCGCGGCCAGGCCGGCCTCCACCAGGAAGGCCGTCGTCGTCTTGCCGTTGGTGCCGGTGACCCCCAGGACGACCAGCTGCTCGCTGGGTGAGCCGTACACCCGGGCCGCGACGCTGCCCAGCAGCCCGCGGGGGTCGGCCACCACGCAGACCGGCAGGCCGGTGGAGCGGGCGAGCTCCTCCCCCGCGGGATCGGTGAGTACGGCGACCGCGCCGCGGGACGCCGCGTCCGCGGCGTACCGGGCACCGTGGGTGCGGGCACCGGGCAGCGCCGCGTACAGGTCACCGGGGACGACACCGGCGGAGGCGAGGGTCACCCCGGAGACCGCGGTGCCGGGGTCGCCGGTCACGGGGTCGCCGAGGAGGTCGCCGAGATCGGCGAGGCGGAGCGGGCGGGTCCCCGCAGGCCGGGGAACCGATCCGGAGGCGGTCGGACTCACGACTGTCCAATCTACCGGCGCAGCCGGTCGGCTCCTGAGCCAGCGTCGGCACCGTGTCGCCCGGGGCCGGGCGCGTGCCCACGGCGGCGCCCGGGGCCCGCGGGCGCCGGGTCAGGGGACGCGGAGGGTGAAGTCCGGTCGGGGCGAGCCGGAGGGCACCACCCCGCCGGCGGTCAGGGCGTACCGCATGACGTCGGCGAAGACGGGGGCGGCGACCTGGCCGCCCTCGGCCGAGCTGGTCGGCCGCTCCAGGTCCACGGCGACGACGTACTGCGGGTCGTCGGCGGGGGCATAGCCGACGAAGGTGGTGAAGAAGCCGCCGCCGGTGTAGCAGCTGCAGTCGGGGTTGGCGCGCTGCGCGGTGCCCGTCTTGCCGACGACCCGGAAGCCGTCGACCTCGCCCAGCGGCGCGGTGCCGCCCTTGCCGACGACGGCCTCGAGCATGTAGGTCAGCTTGTCGGCCGTGGGCTCGCTGACCACCCGGGTGCCCGCGGGGCGCGCCGTGTCGGTGACCGTGCCGTCGGCCGCGGTGACCGAGCTGACCACCCGTGGCGGGATGCGCACCCCGCCGTTGGCCAGGGTCTGGTAGACCGACGCCATCTGCAGGGTGGTCACCGAGACGCCCTGGCCGATGGGGATGTTGGCCGCCCGGCTCTGCGTCCAGTCCGCCGAGTCCTGCAGGATGCCGGAGCTCTCGCCCGGCAGCTCGACGCCGGTCTTCGAGCCGATGCCGAACGCCCGCAGGTAGTGCTCGAGCTTCTCGTCACCGACCTCCCGGGCCAGCATGATCGCCCCGACGTTGCTGGACTGGGCCAGGACGCCGGTGACGGTGAAGCCGATCACGGGGTGGTCGTGGGCGTCGGTGACGACGGCGTCGCCGGCCTGGATGTGGCCGGGCACCTGCAGCACGGAGTCCGGCTCGGCCTTGCCCTCCTCGATCGCCGCGGCGAGGGTCACCGCCTTCATGACCGAGCCGGGCTCGTAGACGTCGGAGACGGCCCGGTTGCCCAGCAGGTCGGGGTCGGTCTCGTTGTAGTGGCCCGGGTCGTACCCCGGACAGGAGGCCATGGCGGCGACCTCGCCGGTGTGCACGTCGAGCACCACCGCGGAGGCCGAACTGGTGGCACCGTCGGCGCAGGCGGCGTCCAGCCGCTGCTGCACGACGAACTGCAGGTCCTCGTCCAGGGTGAGGGCGACCGTGGCGCCGTCGGTGGCGGGGGTGGTGTCGTCGATGCCCGACGGGATCGGGTTGCCCCGGCCGTCGACCTCCATGCGCTCCTTGCCGTCGGTGCCGGCGAGCTGGTCCTGGAAGGTCTGCTCAATACCGGCCAGGCCGGCACCCTCCGTGCCGACGAAGCCGACCACCTGCCCGCCGACCGCGCCGGCCGGGTACAGGCGCACCGGGTCGTCCTCGTAGCCGATGCCGGCCAGGCCGAGGTCGCGGATGCGGTCGGTCACGTCGGTGGAGACCCGGTCGGCCAGCACGACGTAACGCCCGTCGCGGGACAGCTTCTCGGTGAGGTCGGAGGCGGGCACGTCCAGCAGGGTGGTCAGCGCCAGGGCGGTGCGCGCCGGGTCGGCCACCACGGAGGGGTCGGCCACCACGCGCTCGGCGTCCACCGAGTACGCCAGTACCTTGCCGGCCCGGTCGGTGATCTCGCCGCGGACGGCGGTGATCGGGAAGGTGCGCATCCGGGAGTCCTCGGCGGCCTGCGCGTACGCCGCGCCGTCCACGCCCTGCAGGACGACGAGCTTGCCGACCACGACCACCAGCAGGGTGATCATGAACAGCAGTCCCCAGCGGTTGCGCTGTTCGCGCGCGACCTTCACGGGTGCCGAGCCTCGCCCGCCCCGCCCGGGGCGTCCGGGAGGCGCGCCGCCCGGCACGGCCCGGCGGGGCCGCACGGTG
>JAOPUQ010000457.1 GCA_025963425.1 Modestobacter sp.
GGCGCTGGGCGCGGCGCGGGCGGTGCGGGCCGCCGGGGTCCGGCTGGTCCGGCCGCTGGCGGTGCACAGCGTCGTCGGCGAGGAGGACGGCGGCCTGGGCGCCTGGGCGACCCTGGCCCGAGGACACCGGGGTGCCGCCTGCATCATCCCGGAGCCGACGGCCGGCACGGTGATGACCGCCAGCGCCGGGGCGCTGACCTTCCGGCTGACCGTCATCGGGCTCGCCGCGCACGGGGCCATGCGCGATGCCGGGATCAGTGCGATCACCCTGTTCGAGCACGTGCACGCCGCGCTGCGGGAGTTCGAGGCGGAGCGGCAGTCCGGCACGGCCGGCCGGTTCGCCGGCACCGACCTGCCCTACGGCATCTCCATCGGCCTGCTGCGGGCCGGCGACTGGGCGAGCACCGTCGCCGACCAGCTGGTGGCCGAGGGCCGCTACGGGGTGCGGGTCGGGGAGGCGGTGTCCGAGGCGCGGGCGGAGTTCGAGGCGACGGTCGCGCGGGCCTGCGCCGGCCACCCGTGGCTGTCCGGGCACCCGGTACGGGTCGAATGGGTCGGCGGCAGCTTCGCCAGCGGGCAGCTCGCCCAGGACTCCCCGCTGCTGCCGCGGGTGCAGCAGGCGGCGGTGGACGTCGGCGGTCCGCGCCCGGTGGAGAAGTTCGTCCCGGCCGGCACCGACCTGCGGCTCTACGCGGCCGCCGGCATCCCGACCTTGCACCTGGGCCCCGGTGACCTGCGGCTGGCGCACGCGCCACGGGAGAGCGTGCCGATCGCCGAGGTGGTGCACGTGGCCCGCGCGCTCGCGTTGACCGCCGTCCGCAGCTGCGGGGTGGCGTGAGCATCGACTTCGAGGCATGGGCGGAGCTGGCCGGCGACTCCCCCACCGCGCGCACCGAGTGGGCCGCCGTCGTCGGCTCGTGGTCCGAGCCGCACCGCCGCTACCACGACCTGGCCCACCTGGCGGCCGTGCTGGGCATCGTCGGGGAGCTCGCCGCGCATGCTCCCGACCCGGCCGCCGTCCGGCTCGCCGCCTGGTACCACGACGTCGCCTACGACCCGCGGCGGAACGACAACGAAGAGGTCAGCGCCGCCCGCGCCCGGATCGGGCTGCTCGGGCTGGTGGACGAGGCCACCGTGGCCGAGGTCGAGCGGCTGGTGCTGCTGACCGCCGGGCACGACCCGGCCCCCGGCGACGCCAACGGTGCGGTGCTCTGCGACGCCGACCTGGCCGTGCTGGCCGGGCCTCCGGAGGCCTACGCCGCCTATGCCTCCGCGGTCCGCGCGGAGTACGGGCACCTGTCCGACGAGGTGTTCACCGCCGAGCGCACCGCCGTTCTGGAGCGGCTGCTGACCCTGCCGGCGCTCTACCGGCTGCCGGAGACCGCGGCGCAGTGGAGCGACCGGGCGTGGGCCAACCTGACCGCGGAGCTCAGCCTGCTGCGGAGTCGCTCGGCGGAGCCGGGACCCGCGGCTTCCTGACCCGCAGACCGGCGGCGAGCAGTCGCTGCAGCAGCTCCCGGCCGCCGACCGGTTCGGCGCCGGCGGCCACCGCGCGGTCGTAGAGCTCCTCCGGGACGTCGTAGTGGTCGCCCTGGAACGCCCGCCGCGGGATGCCCAGCGCGGCGTCGGCGAAGGCGTGCAGCTCCCCGTAGCTGACGTCGCTGACCAGGTGCGACCAGCGGCGGCCCCGCCAGGGCCAGACAGGGGTGTCGATGAGGACGGCCACCGTGCCAGTCTGCCTGCCCTGGACCCGGATACCGTCTCGGCCGTGACTGCAGAGATCCGCTGGGGAGTCGTCGGGCCGGGACGCATCGCGGAGAAGGTGGTCGAGGACTTCGCCGTCGTGGACGGCGCCCGGGCGGTGGCGGTGGCCTCGCGCTCGCTGGACCGGGCCCGGGACTTCGCCGCGCGCCACGGGCTGGAGCGGTCCTACGGCTCCTACGCCGAGGTCCTCGCCGACCCCGACGTCGACGTGCTCTACGTCGCCACCCCGCACCCCCAGCACGCCGCGATCGCCCGCGCCGCCATCGAGGCCGGCAAGGCGCTGCTGGTGGAGAAGGCGTTCACCGCCACGAGCGCCGGCGCCGTCGCGGTGGTCGATCTGGCCCGGGAGCGCCGCGTCTTCGTCATGGAGGCGATGTGGACCCGGTTCCAGCCGGCCGTCGTCGCCCTGCGGGAGGTGATCGCGGACGGCGCGATCGGCGAGGTGCGCTCCGTGCAGGCCGACCTGGGGGTGCAGCGGGAGTTCGACCCCGCGGACCGCCTGTTCAGCCACGGGCTCGGCGGCGGCGCGCTGCTGGACCTCGGCGTCTACGTCGTCTCCTTCGCCCAGATGCTGCTGGGCACCCCGGACACGGTCAGCGCCGTCGGCTCGCGGTTCCCCACCGGGGTCGACGCCGAGGCCTCGCTGCTGCTCGGGTACGCCGACGGGCGGTCCGCGGCCCTGATGACCTCACTGCGCAACGCGCTGCCCGGCCAGGCCCGGGTGTACGGGACGCAGGGGTGGATCGACGTCCTGCCGCGCTTCCACCACCCGCAGACGATCGTGCTGCACCGCGGGGACGCCGAGCCGGAGACGATCACCCGCCCGCAGCTCGGCGGCGGCTACTCCCACGAGCTGATCGAGGTCACCGAGTGCCTGCAGGCCGGGCGCACGGAGAGCGCGGTGATGCCGCTGGCCGACACCCTCGCCGTCCAGGACGTGCTGCAGCAGGCCGCCGAGCAGCTGGGCGTCCACCACGCGGAGGCTGCCGCCGGCTGACCGGGGTTCACCTCTTCAGGTGATCTGGGGCGCCACCGCTCCAGTTGCCGGCCGCGCCGCCCGATATGCGGATGAGGAACCGGACGCCCTGACACCGGTCCGCCACGAGGAGCTACCCGCCATGTTGATCATCCACGCCGTCACTGTGCTCGCCGCCAAGATCGCCTCCGCGGGCGTCGTCACCCAGGCCGCGGCCGGCCTGGGGATCGCGCTGGCGGGTGTGACCGGCGCCGGAGCCGCCGGCGCGCTCCCCGGCCCGGCCCAGGACGCCGTCGCGAGCGCCATCGAGACGGTCACGCCGTTCTCCGCCCCGCGCTCCACGGACGACGCGAGCGCGGAGACCGAGCCGACGCTCTCCGATGATGCCGGCGAGGAGACCGTCGTCGACGACGGCGGTACCGAGACCGTGCTGGACGACGACGCGGACGACGACCAGACCGACGCCGGGCACGAGGCGACCGAGGCCGGGCACGAGGCCACCACGGCGGAGCTCGAGGCCGCCAAGGCCGCGGCGGAGCGGGCCCGGGACGAGGCCGAGGACACCGGCCACGACGCCAGGGACGGCGGCCGGGAGGCTGCGGAGTGGGGTCGGGAGCAGGCCGACGCCCAGCGCGGGGCAGCGGAGCAGGCCGCGGAGCAGGCCGCCGAGCAGGCCCGGGAACAGGCCGACGCCCAGCGCGAGGCAGCGAAGCAGGCCGCCGAGCAGGCCCGCGAGCAGGCCAGGGCGCAACGCGAGGCCGCGGAAGCCGCTGCGGAAGCAGCCAGGGACGCCGCTGAGCAGGAGGCCGAGGACACGAAGGCGGGACGCGCGGGCGTCGAGTACCCGGGATCCGGCCACGGCCACCACGGCTGAGTCCCTCCCCGGCGTCGACTGACGCCGGGCCCGGTCAGGCGTCAGCCCACGCCGAACCGGTCGCCTGCTCCATCGTCGGCACCCGGGTGGCCGCCCTCTCGGTTAGCCGCACCGCGCCGGCGAAGACGACGGCATCGATGACGGCCGCGCCGCCGGGGTCGTTGTTGAAGTACACGAGGACGTCGTCGTCCGGGCCGTAGCTCGCCGCCAGCCGCTCGGCCCACAGTTGCAGGGTCGCCGGCCGGTAGCGGGGCCACGGCTCGGCGGCGCCGGTGTGCAGCCGCAGGTAGCCCCAGTCGGTGGTTCGCCACAGCGGGGTCAGCGGCTGCTCGTCGCGGTCGGCCCAGCACAGCGCTGCCCCGTACCGCTCCAGCAGGGCCCGCACCTCGTCGGTCCACCAGCTCTCGTGCCGCGGTTCCACGGCCACCCGGGCGCCGGCCGGGAACTGGGCCAGGCACTCCCGTAGCAGGTCGACGTCGGCGCGCAGGGTCGGGGGCAGCTGCAGCAGGACGCTGTCCAGCCTGTCCCCCAGCCCGGCGGCCCGGTCCATCAGCCGGGCGACGGGCTCGGCCGGCTCGCGCATGCGCTTGATGTGGGTGAGAAAGCGGCTGGCCTTCACCGCCCACCGGTAGTCCGCCGGGGTGCGCTCCCGCCAGGCGTCGAACGTGGTCTTCTCGGGCAGCCGGTAGAAGGCGTTGTTGCTCTCGACGGTGGCGAAGTGCGCGGCATGGTGCTCCAACCACAGCCGCTGGGGCAGCTTCTGCGGGTAGAAGCGGCCGCGCCAGTCGCGGTACTGCCACCCCGACGTCCCGATGATCACCGTCACCCTGGCCGCCTACCCCGCTCGGCCATGATCGACCCGCCCGCGCGCCTGGGCCGACCAATCACTCGGCTGGCTGATGATCAGAGACCCGCACGCACGAACGCCGACAGGGGCGGCCCCGTGAGTGCGGGACCGCCCCTGCCGGGCAGTGCTGGTGGTGCCGTGCTGGTGGTGCGGTGTCAGCTGACGCCGACGGCGGGACTCAGAAGTCCATGCCGCCCATGCCACCGTCGCCGCCGCCGGCCATGGCCGGGGCGTTCTTCTCCGGCTTGTCGGCGATGACGGCCTCGGTGGTGAGGAAGAGCGCCGCGATGGAGG
>JAOPUQ010000174.1 GCA_025963425.1 Modestobacter sp.
GGCCAGCGACTGGCACCCGCGACGCTGGCCAGCTACCGGAAGAACGTGCGGCTGCACATCGCGCCCCGCCTGGGTGCCATCCCGATGGACCGGCTGTCCGGTTCGGCGGTCGATGCTTGGATGCGCACGTTGGAGGCCTCCGGTCGCGCCGACGGCCAGGGTGGTCTGTCAGCCCGCACGGTGCGTTATGTCTTCACGATCCTCCGGTCAGCACTCGCCGACGCGGTGCGGCACGGCCGGCTTGCGGTCAACCCGACCGACCGGTCCTCTCCGCCGAGTCCGTCGCAGGCGCGGCCACCGGAGATGCACGCCTGGAGCGCACCCGAGCTCGCCCGGTTCCTCAGTTGGGCGGACGCACACGACTCCAACGTCGCCATGGTGTGGCGGCTGCTGGCCTTCACCGGGATGCGCCGCGGTGAGGCGTTGGCGCTGCGGTGGCGGGACGTCGACCTGGACGCCGGACGGATCGCCGTCCGAAGGAGCGTCGGCGTGGTCAAGGACAAGGGGAACGGCGAGCGGCTCGTCGAGGGAGCGACGAAGACCGGTCAGTCGCGTGTCGTCGACCTGGACACCGGCACGGTCGCGGCTCTACATGCCTACCGGGCGGTCCGCGGCTCGCTGGCGCTGGACCCGGTCCGGGACACCGCTCTGGTGCTCGGCACCCTCGACGGCGGCCATCGTCACCCCGAGCGGTTCTCCCGCCAGTTCGTCGCGCACATCGTCCAGGCCCGTAAGGTGTTGGGGGAGGAGCTGCTGCCGGTGATCCGGCTGCACGACCTGCGGCACACCCAGGCGACCTTGCTGCTGGCCGCCGGCGAGCCGGTCAAGGTGGTCTCCGAGCGGCTGGGGCACGCCAGCGCGACCATCACCCTCACCGTCTACCAGCACGTGCACCCCGGCATGGGGCGACAGGCAGCCGACCGGTTCGCCGCGCTGCTCGACGGCTGACGTTGATACCGGGATTGGCCGCGAAGTATCACGGCGGTATCACGAGGCCCTTTCGGACCCTGAAACGAAATCACCCCGGACTCCTGACCTGCAGGGACACCGGGGTGAGGCTGTGTCCGAGGGGGGACTTGAACCCCCACGCCCGATAAAGGGCACTAGCACCTCAAGCTAGCGCGTCTGCCATTCCGCCACCCGGACAAGGTGAGCGCTCCGCGGAGCGCCTCGAAGAGCATAACCGAGGCACCCGGCGGTGCGGGACGGGGCCCGGTGGCAGGATCGACGGCATGTCGCAGCCCACCCCCACGCCCCTGGCCGGTGCCCAGCAGGAGGTCGCGGAACTGCTCTCCGACCTCATCCGGATCGACACCACCAACACCGGAGACACGGCCACCAGCGCGGGGGAGCGGGCCGCAGCGGAGTGGGTCGCCGGCAAGCTCGACGAGGTCGGGATCAGCAGCGTCATCCACGAATCCGAGCCCGGCCGGGCCAGCCTGGTCGCCCGGATCGAGGGCACCCATCGCGACCGCCCAGCACTGCTGGTGCACGGCCACCTCGACGTCGTCCCGGCCGATCCGAGCGAGTGGAGCGTGCACCCGTTCAGCGGGGAGCAGCGCGACGGCTACGTCTGGGGCCGCGGCGCGGTCGACATGAAGGACATGGACGCGATGACCCTCGCGCTGGTCCGCGACTGGGCCCGTACCGGGGTGAAGCCCGACCGGGACATCGTGCTGGCCTTCGTCGCCGACGAGGAGGCCGGTGGCCGCAAGGGCGCCCACTACCTGGTCGACCACCACGCCGACCTCTTCGAGGGCTGCACCGAGGCGATCAGCGAGGTCGGCGGCTTCAGCATCACCGTCCGCGACGACCTGCGTCTCTACCTGGTACAGACCGCGTAGAAGGGACTGGCCTGGATGCGCCTGACCGCGCAGGGCAAGCCCGGCCACGGCTCCTTCGTGCACGACGACAACGCCGTCACGCGGCTCTGCGAGGCGGTGGCGCGGATCGGCTCGACCCGGCTGCCTACCGTGCTCACCCCGCCGATGCGCCAGTTCCTCGACGCCGTCGGCGACGCCTACGGCATCGAGATCGACCCCGACCAGCCCGAGGAGGCCCTCGCCCGCCTGGGCAGCATCAGCCGGATGATCGGCGCCGCCCTGCGCAACACGGTCAACCCCACGATGCTCGACGCCGGCTACAAGGTCAACGTCATCCCCGGCACGGCCAGCGCCACCATCGACGGCCGCTTCCTCTACGGCCAGGAGGAGGCTTTCGAGAAGCAGCTGGACGAGCTGATCGGCGAGGGCGTCCAGCGCGAGTGGATCGTGCAGGACCAGGCCGTGGAGACCACCTTCGACGGCCCGCTGGTCGACCTGATGGTCACCGCCCTCAAGGCCGAGGACGACGGCGCCCGGCCGGTCCCGTTCACCATGAGCGGCGGCACCGACGCCAAGAGCTTCGAGACCCTGGGCATGCGGTGCTTCGGTTTCTCCCCGCTGAAACTGCCCGCCGACCTGGACTTCGCCTCGCTGTTCCACGGCATCGATGAGCGGATAGCGGTCGACTCGCTGCAGTTCGGCGTCCGGGTGCTCGACCGGTTCCTCCGCCAGGCATGACCGGCACGATCTGACGTCCGGACGACGACGTGATGTGATCCGGGGGTGACCGACACCACCCCCGCCCCTGGATCCCCTGCCGCTGGTGACGTAGCCCTGATCACCGGAGGGACCGGTGGCTTCGGCCGCGCGCTCGCCGGGCTGCTGCGCGAGCGCGACGTCACCGTCGTCCTCGCCGACCTCGACAGCGAGCGCGCCCGGCAGACCGCCGCGGACCTGGGCGCGCACTTCGCCGTCCTGGACGTGACCGACCGGGCCGCCAACGCTGCCGTCGTCGCGCAGGTCGAGGCCGAGCACGGCCGGCTGGACGCCGTGTTCCTCAACGCCGGCATCGCCGGGCAGTCCCGGGACGCGCTCGACGTCGACGAGTTCCTGAAGGTGGTCGAGGTCGACCTCTTCGGCGTCGTCTACGGCACCGAGGCGGCACTGCCCGCGCTGCGCCGGGCCGGCGGGGGCTCGATCGTGGTGACGGCCTCGCTGGCCGGGCTCTCGCCGATGGCCACCGACCCCGGCTACAGCGTGGCCAAGGGCGGCGCGGTGGCCTTCGTCCGGTCGATGGCGCCCAAGCTCGTCGACGAGGGCATCACCGTCTCGGCCATCTGCCCGGGCTTCGCCGACACCGCGATCATCGACCCGCTGCGCGAGGAGTTCGAGGCGGCCGGCTTCCCGGTGCTCAGCGCCCGTGAGGTCGCCGAGGCGATGCTCGCCGCCTGGGCCGGGGCCGAGCCGGGTGCTGCCTACGTCGTCCAGCCGGGCATCGGCGCCGTCCCGTACCGCTTCCGCGGGGTCCCGGCGGCGAAGACGGCCAGCGGCGACACCGCCGTCGTCCCCGAGGCGCTGCGCCCGCCGTCCATGCGCTGACCGCCGGCCCGGCGTCGGTGGCCGCCGCCCACGCACCGTCCTCGGCGGCCAGGGGAGGACCTGGTAGCGCGTGAGCATGCCGGCGAGGATGTGGTCGGTGGCGTGGCAATGGAGCAGCCAGACGCCGGGGTCGTCCGGCGTCATGGCGGCCGTGCCCATCTGCGCGGGCATCAGGCCGTGACGTCGGTCCGCATGCCGTTGGCGACGACGGTGTTGCCGTACCAGTGCGGCGTGTGCAGGTCGACCTCGGTGCCCATGGCCATCAGGTACCAACGGAGGTGCTCGCCCGGCCCAACCGTCATGCCCTCGCCGGATGCCGCGCCCAGCGGCATGTTGCCGTAGACGTAACCGTTGATGGAGTGCATCAGGTTCGACTCCACGAACTCCTCGTCCGCGGGGCCGGGTGGGTCGCTCAGCGGGGCCATAAGAGCGATGTGACGTAGGTGCTGCCGATGCGGGCGGGGCCCGCCTGGGCGAACGTGGCCGCGGTCTCGTCCCACGGCTGGCCGGTGATGTCGTTGATGCCGTGCGGGGCGTAGTCCCACGGCACGGAGTCGGCCGCGATGCAGTACGTCCTCAGCCGCGGCGCGGGGCCCTCCGCCGCGGCTGCAGCCGCGCCCTCGGTCGACCACCGCGCAGTGGTCACCGCAGCCAGGACGGCGACGGCCACCAGCAGCACACCGATCGGGATGCGGTGCCCTCGCCGGTGGGCGCCGGGCTGCTGAGGGCCGGGTGACCCCGGTCACGAGCGCTCTGGCAGGGTCGTGCCATGCGTGCATGGCGAGTCCACTCCCTCGGTGACCCGGCCGAGGTCATGTCCCTCGACGAGGTCGACCAGCCGACGCCGGGCGAGGGCCAGGTGCTGGTGAAAGTACGGGCCGCGGGGCTGAACTTCCCCGACGTGCTGATGGCCCAGGGCCAGTACCAGGAGCGCCCGCCGCTGCCGTTCACCCCCGGCGTCGAGCTGTGCGGGGAGATCGTGGGGACGGGTCAGCGGGTGCTCGGCTCACCGTCCGGAGGGCCCGGCGCCTTCGCCGAGTACGCGCTGATGGACGCCCACGCCACGTGGCCGGTGCCCGACGGGATGTCCGACGAGCAGGCCGCCTCGCTGTACCTGACCTACCAGACCGGCTACGTCGGGCTGCACCGCCGCGCGGCCCTGCAGGCGGGGGAGTGGCTGCTCGTGCACGCCGGCGCCGGCGGCGTCGGGACGGCGGCGATCCAGCTGGGCAAGGCGGCCGGCGCCAGGGTCATCGCCACCGCCGGTGGTGCGCGGAAGACCGCCATCTGCACCGAGCTGGGCGCAGACCACGTCATCGACTACACGAGCGAGGACTTCGTCCCGATCGTCAAGGAGCTCACCGGCGGGCGCGGGGCCGATGTCATCTACGACCCGGTGGGCGGCGACGTGTTCGACGCCTCGCGCAAGTGCATCGCCTTCGAGGGGCGGCTGGTCGTCGTCGGCTTCACCAGCGGGCGGATCCCCTCGGCGCCGGCCAACCACGTGCTGGTGAAGAACTACAGCGTCGTGGGCCTGCACTGGGGGCTGTACCGCACGTACGACCCGGCGCGGATCGGCATGGTGCACGACGAGCTGTGCCGGCTGTTCGCCGACGGTGCCATCAGCCCGCTGGTGGGCCAGGTGCTCCCGCTGGACCAGGCGCCGCAGGCGATGGCCGCGATCGCCGACCGCGGCACGGTCGGCAAGGTCGTGCTGAAGCCCTGAGGCGTCAGACCATCGGGCGGGGCAGGTAGGACAGCCGCATCCGGCGCCGCATGACGACCTTGCGGGTGCCGTCGGCGTGCAGCTGGAGCCGCGCCAGCTCCCAGCCGCCGGTGTCGGACTGCATGCTCATCAGCTGCGCTGCCGCTGAGCGCGAGGTGCCCGCTGGGATGCGGAACGGGGCGTACTCGTACTCGCCGGGTGCTGACACGCGCCCGATTGTGCGCCTCAACCGTCCTCCGGTCACCTGCTGGCCACCGCCGGGCCGTCCCCCGCGGGGCGGCCCGGCGGGTGTCAGCGGTGGGCACCGCGGGCAGGTGAGGACGACGAACGCCGACGATCCCGCCGGTGTCCCGACCGTCAGGAGACCACCGTGACCGACCCCGAGGCTCCCGAGGCCGACCGCCAGGAGCAGCAGGAACCCGTGTTCCCGGACGGCCCCGAGCTCGCCGACGAGGCAACCCCTCCGCCCGACGACGTCCCCGAAGCCGACGCGCTGGAGCAGCAGCTCACCGCGACCCCGGGCAGTACCTCCGGCCTGCGCCCCGCCGATCCGGAGGCCGACGAGGCCGACGTCCTCGAGCAGCAGGCCGCCGTCCCCGACGACGAGGACGACGTCCGCGACTAGACCGGCCGGTAGACCTGCAGCAGCACGCCGCTGTCGTAGCGGACCAGCTCGGCCAGTTCGAGGCTGACCTTGGTGCGGTCGTCGGCGAAGACCCGCAGGCCACCGCCGACGGCCACCGGGAAGACCATCAGCCGCAGCTCGTCCACCAGGCGGCGCGCGAGCAGGGTGTGCACCAGCGTGCTGCTCCCGGCGACCAGGATCGGGCCGCCGTCGCCGTCCTTGAGCTCGCGCACGGCCGTCGGCACGTCGCCCACCAGCGGGGCAGCGTTCCAGCCGAGGTCCTGCGGCCGGCTGGTCACCACATGCTTGGGCATCGCGTTCATCTTGTCCGCGAACTCTCCCTCCCGGAGGGGCCAGGCGGACGAGAACGACTCGTACGTGACCCGGCCCAGCAGCAACGACTCCGCGGCCAGGGTCTCCTCGAGCTTGTACTGGAACAGCTCGGGCGTGCCGTGAGGGGCGACCCACCCGGTGTGCGGGTGGGTCGGCTCACCGCCCGGGGCCTCCATCACCCCGTCGAGCGTCATGAACTCACTGACGATGAGCGTGCGCACGGGCTGCCTCCTGGGAGTTGGTTCCTCGACAGGGGGACCGTTGCGCGCCCGGGAACTCATCGCGGGTCGATGAGCTCCAGATCCCCGGTGCTCCGGCCGCCGACGAAGACCCGGCCGGTGGTGGGGTCGACGGCGACCGTGTTGGGCTGCCGGACGGTGGGGAAGCGGGCCACCTCGGTCAGCTCGTCGCCGGCCGTGGACAGCCCGACCACCTCGTTGATCGCGGTAAGCGTCACCCACAGCACCTGGTCGGTCGCGTCGTAGGCCAGCCCGTAGGGGGTGCCGGGGAGCGGGTACCGCGCGGTCTTCCGCAACGGGTCGGCGGTGAAGGTGAGGACGGCGTCGCCCCGGGTGTCGGCGACGAGGAACCGGCCGCGGGTGTCGGCGACCAGGTGGGTCGGGCCGGGCCCGGCGTCCGCGACGTCCAGCAGCTCGCCTGCCGGTACGTCGTAGCTGGTCAGCGTGAAGGCGCCGACATCGACCACCCCGGCGATGTCGCCCACCACGGCGACCCCGCCGGGCTGGGTCTGGCTGTCCAGGGTGGAGGTGACCGCGCCGTCGGCCACGATCGACAGGGTCCCGCCGCGCTCGTCCCCGACCAGCACCTGGCCGCTGGCCACCCGGGCGGCGTCGTGCGGATACGTGCCGACCGGGGTCACCGTGGCCTCCCCGCCGGGCAGCGCCACCTCGACCAGGCTGTTGGAGTCCTCGGCGGGCACGAGCACCGGCCCGCCGGGCGCGGCGAGCTGCAGGTGCCGGGCGTGCCCGGGCAGCGGGACCTCGCGCACCGGTGTCCCGGTGGCCCCGTCGACCAGCACCAGTCGGTTCGGGTCGCGGACGGCGACCGCCAGCAGCCCGGTGACCGGGTCGAAGACCATGCCCTCGGCGTCGGGGGCCAGGGCGACGACGCTGCCCGCCGGGTCGGTGGCCAGCGCGGGGGAGTCGGCGGGCTCCGCCGCCCCGGGCGGCTCGGGAGCCTCCGCGGGGACCTCCGAGCACCCGGCCAGGGCCAGCACCAGGGGCACGAGGAGGGCGGTGACGCGGGCGCGGTGCGGAGCGCTGTGGTCGGTCACGAGAGTCTTCGTACCTCGCACGCTCTCCGGACGCATCCCACGGGTTGCAACGCGTGCACTGCGGCAGATACGCGTTCAGACGCGGTCCCCGGAGCCGCCTGAGCTTCGCGGACGCCGCCCAGCCGCCATGATCACCGCCGTGCCCCTGGCGATCGGCACGGTGCTGTTCCTCCTGGTGGGGCTGCCGCCGGTGGCCTGGTTGCTCGGGGGACGGGCGACCTGGCGGCGTCCGCGGTACGACGAAGATCCAGGGGCCCGCCGGCAGCCGCACCGGGCGGTCGAGCGGAACAGCGGGCCGGCGGCCCCACTGCTGCGGTGGTCCATGCGCTCTTGCGGTGCTGCAGCACCGCAAGAGCGGGTGCAGCACCGCAGGAGCGAGGGCGCTCAGCGGGAGTAGTACTCCACGACCAGCTGCTCCTCGCAGATCACCGGCACCTCGGAGCGGGCCGGACGGCGGGCGACGTGGCAGACCAGGTCGGCCAGGGTGACCTCCAGGTAGGCCGGCGCCGCGGCGTGTGCTCCGGAGGCGGCGACCTGGAAGGGCGGCTTGGGCTTGCTGCGCTCAGCGATCGCCACGTGGTCACCCGGCTGGACCTGGTAACTGGGTCGGTCGACCCGGCGGCCGTTCACGGTCACGTGCTGGTGGCTTACCGTCTGGCGGGCCTGGTAGATGGTGCGGGCGAACCCGGCGCGCAGCACGGTCGCGTCCAGCCGGAACTCCAGCTGGGTGATCAGCGCCTCGCCGGTCTTGCCGCCGGTGCGCTTGGCCCGGTCGAAGGCCCGCCGCAGCTGGGTCTCGCTGATGTCGTACTGGGCGCGCAGCCGCTGCTTCTCCTTCAGCCGGGTCGAGTAGTCACTCGCCGTCCGGCGCTTGCGGCCGTGCTCGCCCGGCGGGTACGGCCGCCGCTCGAAGTAGCGGACGTCCTTGGGCGTCAGGGGGATGCCGAGCGCTCGACTGCGTCGCACTTTGGGGCGGGACGTGTTCACACAGACCTCCTGGGTTGGTTAGGCTCACCTTACCCAGACGACAGGACGTCGTCCCGAGCCCGGAGCGTCCCCATGAACCGAACGACCCGCCCTGATCGCCTGGGGCCGGACGCAGTGCGCCCGACGGCCGCCGAACGGGCCCGCACCGTCGCCGCCCGCCCGGGCGCCGCGGTCTGCTCGGCCGGCATCGACGGCAGCCGGGTGCTCGCCCACGCCACCACCACCGCCGGCCAGGTGCTGCTCGTCGTGCCGAGCGAGGGGGAGGTGTGCGCGGCCGTCACCGGATCCGCCGACGGCGACCTCGCCGCGCTGGTGCTGGTGACCGACCACGCGCCGGTGCCGCTGCGGGACCCGGTGCGGGCCCAGGTGTGGTTGTCCGGCTGGTTGATGCCGATCCCGGGGGCCGATCAGCAGGCGGCGACGCTGGCCTTCGCGGAAGTGGCGCCGGTCGCTGCGCTGCTGGACGTGGGCCGCGGCACGACGCTGCTGCGGCTGGACCTGGCCGAGGTCGTGCTGGGGGAGGGCGGTGCGGTGTCGGAGGTGCCACCGGATGCCTACCAGGCCGCCGCGCCCGACCCGCTGGCCGACATCGAGGCTGCCGCGCTCCAGCACCTGGTGCGGGAGCATCCGGACGAGCTGGCGCTGCTGACGTCGTGGGTGCCGCCGTCCTGGCTCGACGACGACGCGGTGGTCCACCCGCTCGGGCTGGACCGCTGTGGCTTCCGGCTGCGGATCGAGCAGCGCAGCGGCTGCCGGGACCTGCGCGTGCCGTTCGGCGCGCCGGTCACCTCACCGGACGCGCTCGGCCCCGCGATGCACCGACTGCTGTGCGCCGCGCGGGGGACGTACCCGGGGCGCTGACCGTGGTCAGCGCCCCGGGTGGGTCAGCGGACCGAGCGCCGGCCGCTGGAGACGCCTTCGGCCACGCCGATCAGGAGCACCGCGGCGACGACCGCCACGATCGCGCCGAGGATGTTGAGCTCGCCGAAGTTGCCTGTGCCCAGTGCGCTGGCGACCAGGCCGCCGATCAGCGAGCCCACGACGCCCAGCACGAGGGTCATGAGGATGCTGAGGTTCTGCTTGCCCGGCTTGATGAGGCGCGCCAGCGCGCCGACGACCAGACCGAAAACGAGAAATCCGATGATGCCCATGGCACGTCTCTGCCCTGGATGATCATGGGCAAAACCGGTCAGTCGGCGAGTTCGGCCAGAAGCTGGGCCAATCGGGTGCGCCGCGGCCGGACGTCGACCTCCCGGACCGCCCGGGCGAGCGCCGCACCGCTGGCGTGCACGATCGACAGGTGCCGCTGGGCCCGGGTCAGCGCGGTGTAGACCAGCGGCCGGGACAGCATCCCGCCCGCCTCGGGCGGCAGGACGACGACGACGCCTGGCCACTCGGAGCCCTGCGCCCGGTGCACGGTGATCGCCCAGCCGTGCTTGAGGTCGCCGAGCGCCTTGCCGTTGACGTTCACCGGCCCGGAGGCGAAGGCGATGTCCAGCGAGCCCTCGCCGGTGCCGGTGACCACCCCGACCTCGCCGTTGGCGAACCCGATGGGCTCGAGGTCCAGGTGGTTGGCCGTGGCCACCACCCGGTCGCCGACGTCGAAGCCGAACACGGTGCCCTCGCCCGGGTTCAGCTTGGCCTTGAGCGCCTTGTTCAGCTCGATCGTGCCGGCCGGG
>JAOPUQ010000221.1 GCA_025963425.1 Modestobacter sp.
GAGCAGCCGCTGGTCACCGACTCCGGACTGGTGGACCTGACCGCCGCAGTCGGCGTCGTCCCGCTGGTCGCCGGGCTGACCGAGCGCGAGGCGCTGGACCGTGCCGAGCTCGCTGTCCGGGACGCCCTGGGCGCCGCGCCGGGCACCGTGCGCCGCTACCACGACGCCCTGGGCGCGGCCCGTGACCGCCGCGAGCAGCTGCGGCGCGACCTCGTCGGCGCCCGCGAGCGCGGCGAGCTAGCCCTGGCCTGGCAGCCCATCGTCGCCCTGGCCGACCACCGGGTCACCGGCGTGGAGGCCTCGCTGCGCTGGCGGCACCCGGTCTACGGCGACGTGCCGCCGGAGGAGTTCCTGCCCGTGGCCGGGCGCGCCGGTCTCGACGTGGACCTGCAGCGCTGGGTCCTCCGGGAGGCCACCCTCGCGGCCGTCGGCCTGCCCGACCACGGGCTGGAGCTCCAGCTCGGCGTCGACATCTCGGCCCGGCACCTGGCCACGGGCACGCTGGTCGGCGACGTCTCGGCCGCTCTGGAGGCCAGTGGTCTGCCCCCGCAGCGGCTGGTCGTCGAGATCGCCGAGTCGGCGGTGGCCTCCGGAGGCGAGCACGACCTCGCCGACGTCTCCGCCCTGCGCCTGATGGGCGTGCACGTCGCGCTCGACGGCTTCGGCAGCAGCCGCTCCACCCTGCTCTCCCTGAGCCGGTTGCCCGTCGACGTGCTCAAGCTCGACCGTGCCTTCCTGGCCCGGATCGACCGTGACCCGTACACCCGGGCGCTGTGCGAGTCGGTCGTCGGCATCGGCGCCACGCTCGGGGTGGACATCGTGGCCGAGGGCGTGGAGACCACCAGCCAGCTGGCCGTGCTCGAGGCGATCGGCTGTGGCTTCGCCCAGGGTTTCCTGCTCTCCCGGCCGGTGGCCCTCTCCGGCGTCGTGCAGCTCCTCGACCAGGGGGCGGGCCTGCTCTGGCCCGGCGTCCCGAGCCGGTCGTGACCGCAACCGCGGTGCCGGGTCAGCACGCCGACCCGCCGCCTGCCGCGCACGGTTCCGATGCGGCTCCGGCAGCGCTGCGGACCCCGGCCGGCTGGCCGCGGACCGCCGTCGTGGCAGCGCTCGCCGTGCTGGCGGTCGCCCTCGGCCTGGTCGAGGTTCTCGTCCCGGCGTGGACCGGGCACGGCGCCCCGCTCGTGCTGGCCGCCGCCACCTGGGTGGTCGGCGCGCTGATCGTCGGGCACTGCCGCCGGATCGACCCGGTCACGGGCCAGACCTGGCGGGCCTTCGCCCTCATCACCGGGCTGCTCGGCCTGGGGCATGCCATCCGGGGTCTCGCCGGCGTCGGGGTCAATCCTGACGTGTCGGGGCTGTCGGACCTGCCGCTGGCGACCACCGGCCCGGTCGCCGTGCTGCTGTGCGCCCGGCTGGTCCGGTCCACCGGGGGGCGGGTGCGCGCCCAGGTCGTCCTGGACGCCACGGTCGCGCTCATCGCGATCGGCGTACTGATGAAGGTGGTCGTCCCGGCCGCCGTCGGCCTTCCCGATGCCGCGGCGGACCGGCTGCTGACCCTGGGCTACCCCGCGGTCAGCGCGGTGCTGTGCGCCGCCGGCCTGGTGACGTTCGCCGGGGTGAGCGCCCCACGGCGCGTCGCCGCCGGTTGGCTGCTGATGGCCTTCGGCTCGCTCGCCGTGGCGATGCTCGGCGGGGCGCTCGCGGTGGTGGCGCCCTCGCCCGCCCTCGACGTGGTCACCAGCACCGGCTACCTCGGCATGCTGGCCGCGGCGACGCTGGCGCTCGCCGCGGACCCCGGCCCCCGGACCGCCGGGGAGGCCCCGGCGGCCGCGGTGCCGCTGGCCGGCATCGTCGTCAGCTACTGCCTGGCCTTCGGCGTGGTGCTGCTGCTGCTCGGGGGCTGGGCAGCAGGCCGGCCGATGACGGGCCCGGAAGCGGCGGTGCTCACGGCACTGCTCCTGCTCACCTTCGTGCGCACCCTGCTGTGGGCCGGGGACAGTGCCCGGCTGACCCGCCAGGTCCTGCGCACGGAGTCCTACTTCCGCACCCTGGTCAACAGCTCGGCCGACATCACCATCGTGCTGGACCACCGCAGCCAGATCACCTGGACCTCCGGTGCCGGCCGGACCCCCACGGCCTGGCCGGCGCGCGACCTGGAGGGTCGCCGCCTGGAGGAGTTCGTGCACGAGGACGACCGCGCCGAGCTCGACCGTGCACTCTCCGCCACCGGCGAGGTGCAGGACGGACGTGGCCGGGTCTTCCGGCTGCGCACCCGCGACGGTGGCTGGCGTGCCTACGAGACCGTCCGGGTGGTCTCCTCCGCGGCGCTGCAGGGCGGCCCGGCCGGCCGGGACAACGAGGGCCTGGTCCTGCACCTGCGCGACGTCGACGGCCGGCGCGCCAGGCAGCGGGAGCTCGAGCGCCTGGCCTACACCGACTACCTGACCGGGCTGCCCAACCGGGCCCGGCTCATGGCCGCCGCGGCGACGGCCCGCAGCCGGGCGGCCGAGGGCGACCCGGCCTGCCTGCTGCTCCTGGACCTCGACGGCTTCAAGGCCGTCAACGACATCGCCGGACACGAGGCCGGGGACCTGGTGCTGGTCGAGGTCGCCGCGCGGCTGCGCACCACGGTGCGGGACCGGGACCTGGTGGGCCGGCTGGGTGGCGACGAGTTCGCCGTCCTGGTCTCCGCCGGCCTCGAGGAGGCCACCGCCCTCGCCGAGCGCATCGTCGGGGAGCTGCGCGGGGTGCACCGCTCGGTGCCCACGCTCGGCGCCGACCCCGACCTGGTCTTCGACGTCTCCTGCAGCGTCGGCGTCGCCGCCCTGGACCCGGCCGAGGACGTGCCGGCCGCCTTCCGCCAGGCCGACCTCGCGCTGCGGGCGGCCA
This sequence comes from Modestobacter sp., assembly GCA_025963425.1. Taxonomy (GTDB): domain Bacteria; phylum Actinomycetota; class Actinomycetes; order Mycobacteriales; family Geodermatophilaceae; genus Modestobacter. The sequence goes on from JAOPUQ010000221.1 coordinate 2,890, forward strand.
AGGCAGCCGGCAAGGACTGCGTGCGCCGGCACGGCGAGGCCGCCGACAGCGCCACCGGGCGGCGCACCCGGCTGGCCCGTGACCTCCCCGACGCGCTGGACCGCGGTCAGCTGCGGCTGGTGTACCAGCCGGTGATCGGCCTGGCCGAGCGCCGGGTGCTGGGGCTGGAGGCGCTGCTGCGCTGGGACCACCCGCTGCTGGGTGAGGTGTCTCCGGAGGAGTTCATCCCGCTGGCCGAGGATGACGGCCTGATCGTGCCGATGCAGCGGTGGGTGCTCGACCAGGCCACCGCCGAGCTGGCCGCGCTGCTTCGCCAGGGCCGGGACCTGCAGCTGGGTGTGAACATCAGCGTGCGGCACCTGCAGGCCGGGTGCCTGGTGCCCGACGTCGCCGCGGCGCTGGGCCGTGCCGGGCTGCCGCCCCGCCGGCTGATGCTGGAGGTCACCGAGTCGCTGTTCATCGGCGAGCAGGACCGGACCGAGGGCGACCTGACCACCCTGCACGACATGGGCTGCGTCATCTCCCTGGACGACTTCGGACGCGGGTACTCGACGTTCGCGTACCTCGCCCGGCTGCCGGTCGACGTGCTGAAGATGGACCGGGAGTTCCTGGCCGGCATCGAGGACGACGAGCGCAGCGCGGCCCTGGTCGGCAGCGTCATCGAGCTGGGGCGTCGGCTGGACATCGACGTGGTCGCCGAGGGCGTGGAGACCCCGGGTCAGCTGGCCGCGCTGAGCGAGCTGGGCTGCCGGTACCTGCAGGGCTTCCTGCTCGGCCGGCCCATCCCCGCGGCGGGCCTACCCGCGGTCATCGACGGCTTCGACGCCACCCTCCTCGACGGCCTCGACCGACCCGCCGTCCCATGAAGTCGCGACCCGTGTCCACGTGATGGGACGGCTCGGTTGACGGGGGCGCCCTCGCGGGCGCACAGTGTCGAGGTGCCCAGCACTCGCCTGCTCGTAGCGATCCGCTAGCGCGCCGGTCCCGCCCGACCGACGCGCCGCCCCTCCGTGCCTCCGGCACGTGGGGTTTTTTGTTGGCCGGGCGCACCCGGCCAGCGACTGCGCCCGCCGCCGCACCCACCCCGTCCAGGGAGATCGTCGACCATGAGCACCACCACCAGCAGGGCCGCCTCCGCACCGGCCGGCTCCGCGCCCGCCGCGTTCGCCCCGGGCGCCGGCCCCGCCCCGGCCGTCCCCACCGAGCCGACCGAGTCCGCCGCGCAGTCGACCCTCGGGGTGGAGACCACCGCGCGGTCGATGGCCGAGGCCGCCGCGGAGCCCGCCTCGGGCATCACCGGCGCGCAGAGCCTGGTCCGGTCGCTGGAGGCCGTCGGCGTCGAGGTCGTCTTCGGCATCCCGGGCGGGGCGATCCTGCCCGCCTACGACCCGCTGTTCGACTC
>JAOPUQ010000227.1 GCA_025963425.1 Modestobacter sp.
CCGTCCCCAGCGCATCGCGGTATCGGCGCACGGTGCCCGGGGCTGCCGCGCGGGCGTCCCGGACGGCCAGCTCGGCGCGGTCCAGCGCCTCCCGCTCGGTCAGCCCGGCGACCAGTGGGACCAGGCCGACGGCGGCGGTGAGGTCGACCAGCCCGAAGTCGGTGACCAGGGGCTGCTCGATCACCGACAGGCAGCGGGCGGCGACCTTGTCGGCCTCCGCGCGGGTGCCCAGGGCGATCACGCTGAAGGACTCGGCCCCCAGCCGGGCCACCTGGTCCTCGCTGCGCAGCGTCGCGCGCAGCCGGCGGGCGATCTCCTGCAGCGCGAGGTCCGCGACGTCCCCGCCGACGTGCTCACGGGACTCGTGCAGACCCTGCACCTCGAACACCAGCAGAGAGGCCCCGCCGTCGTCCTGCTCGTCGGTGCCGGGCACCTCCGCGCCGGCCCACTCGCCGAGCGCGGCCAGCTGGGCGGCCCGGTTGGGCAGCCCGGTCAGCGGGTCGGTGAAGGCGATGGAGTGGAGCTCGTCCTCCCGGTCCAGCCGGGCGGTGATGTCGCGGCAGTGCAGCACGAGGGCGCGGACGTCGGCGTCGGCCCGCAGGTCGCTGACACCGGCCTCCAGCACGCGCCAGCTGCCCCCGGCTGCGGGCAGCCGGAAGGTGCGCAGGCCGGTGAGCCCGGCGGCGGCGTCGGCGGTCAGCCAGCTGGAGACGGCATCCGCGTCGTCCGGGTGCACCACCGCGGGCAGCGGGCGGCCGACCAGCCCGGTGCCGGCGGCGAGCGCGGAGTCCTCCAGGGCGGCAGCGGCCCAGGTGACCACCAGTCCGCCGTCCAGGATGAGCACCGCGTCGCTGCTGGAGCGGACCAGCGACCGGAAGTAGGCCTCGCTGTCCCGCAGCCGCGCCGCCACGCCCCACTCGTCGCGGGCGGTCACCACCCGGTGGACGGCGGTGAGACACAGGCAGGCCAGCATCGCGACCGCGGACGTCGGGGTGGGCGAGGCGCCCAGCAGTGCGGAGCCCAGGAACATCAGGGCGGCCACGACCATGACCAGGTGCGGCAGCAGCTGGCCGGCCTCGCCCAGCCGCGCGGCGCGGCGCGAGGGCGTCCGGACCGCATCCGGTCGGGCGTCGACGCGCACGGCCAGGCAGACCAGCACGAGGCTGACGAGCTGGGCACCACGCACGGTCACCAGCAGCGTGGTCAGGTGCCCGTCCTCGGCCACCACCGCCAGACCGTGCGTCGCCGCCTGGGTGCCGGCGGCGAGCAGCAGCAGCGCGCCGGCGGTCCGCCGGGACCCCGTCGAGGCGGACACCAGGACGAGCAGGGCGGACAGTGCGAGCGCCGTCATCAGGCAGGACAGCTCGATGGCGACCCGGTCGGCGGCCCCGGCGGGCGACCGGGTCAGCACCGGTCCGACGACCAGGACCTGGCCCAGCACCACGGCGGCGGCGAAGAAGAGCGCGGTCTCGGTGACCAGGCGGGCGCCGCCCCGGCGCAGCTGCGCCCGGGTGAGCAGGGTCAGGACGGCGACGATGGCGATCAGCACGGCCGGCAGCCGCACCAGCACCCGGGTGGGGTCGAACAGGCCGATCTCCGTACCGGGCGACAGCAGTCCGGCCGCGGCGTTGGTGACCAGGCCGAGGGCCAGGGCCAGCGCCATCAGCGTCCAGCCCCGCAGCCACTGACCGCTGCGCCGGCCGGCGCGCCACAGCAAGGCCGCGGTGCCCAGGGCGGTGACCAGCAGCAGCAGATCGGCCGCCAGCGGAACAGCACCGCCGGCCGCGCCGGTCAGCACCGGGACGGCCAGCAGCCACCCTCCGGGTACGCCTCGGCGCTCGTGGTCCACACCCGGGTTGTCGGCCGCACGGGCGACATGCCCAAGGCAGGCCGGGCGGCCCTCACCCGTTCGGGCGAGGGCCGCCGGGGGCGGTCAGCCGCAGATCGCGCCCTGGGCCGCCGAGCCGACCAGCTTGGCGTACTTGCCGAGCACACCCCGGGTGTAGCGCGGGGTGGGCGGCGCCCAGCCCTCGGCCCGCCGGGCCAGCTCGGCCTCGTCGACCAGCAGGTCCAGCGTGCGGGCCGCCAGGTCGAGGCGGATCTGGTCACCGTCGCGCACGAACGCGATCGGCCCGCCGTCCATGGCCTCGGGCGCGATGTGCCCGACGCAGAGCCCGGTGGTGCCCCCGGAGAAGCGCCCGTCGGTCAGCAACAGGACGTCCTTGCCCAGCCCGGCGCCCTTGATCGCGCCGGTGACGGCCAGCATCTCGCGCATGCCCGGCCCGCCCCTGGGCCCCTCGTACCGGATCACCAGGACGTCACCGGGGTTCAGCGTCCCCTCGGTGACCGCGTCCATGGCGCCCTGCTCGCCGTCGAAGACCCGGGCGGTGCCCTCGAAGACGTCGGCGTCGAAGCCGGCGGACTTGACCACGGCGCCCTCGGGCGCCAGCGAGCCGCGCAGGATGCTCAGCCCGCCGGTCTTGTGGATCGGGTCGGCCATCGCGTGGATGATCGCGCCGTCGGGGTCCGGCGGGGCCATCTCGGCGAGGTTCTCGGCCAGCGTCTTCCCGGTGACGGTGAGCGCATCGCCGTGCAGCAGGCCGGCGTCCAGCAGCGCGCGCATGACCACCGGCACACCGCCGATCCGGTCGACGTCGGTCATGACGAAGCGGCCGAAGGGCTTGACGTCGGCCAGGTGCGGCGTTCGGTCGCCGATCCGGTTGAAGTCGTCCAGGGTCAGGTCGACGTCGGCCTCGTGCGCGATCGCCAGCAGGTGCAGCACCGCGTTGGTCGAGCCGCCGAGCGCCATGGCCACCGTGATGGCGTTCTCGAAGGCCTGCTTGGTCATGATCTGCCGGGCGGTGATGCCCTTGCGGAGCAGGTTGACCACGGCTTCGCCGGAGGCGATCGCGATGGCGTCCCGGCGGGCGTCCGGCGCCGGCGGCGCGGCGCTGCCGGGCAGGGCCATCCCGAGAGCCTCGGCGACGCTCGCCATCGTGTTGGCGGTGTACATGCCCCCGCACGAGCCCATGCCCGGGCAGGCGGCCTTCTCGATGGCGGTGAGCTCGTCGCGGGTGATCTTGCCGGCGGCGCAGGCGCCGACGCCCTCGAACACGTCGATGAGCGTGAGGTCGCGGTCCCCGAGCTTGCCGGGCAGCGTCGATCCCGAGTAGACGAAGACGCTGGCCAGGTCCAAGCGCGCCGCGGCCATCAGCATGCCCGGGAGTGACTTGTCGCAGCCGGCGAGAAGCACGGAGCCGTCGAGCCGCTCGGCGAACATCACCGTCTCGACCGAGTCGGCGATGACCTCGCGGGAGACCAGCGACGCGCGCATGCCCTCATGGCCCATGGAGATGCCGTCGGAGACGGAGATCGTGCCGAACTCCAGCGGGTAGCCCCCGGCGGCGTGCACGCCCTCCTTGGCCCGCTTCGCCAGCCGGTCCAGCGAGAGGTTGCACGGGGTGATCTCGTTCCAGGACGAGGCCACGCCGATCTGCGGCTTCACCCAGTCGTCGTCGCCCATGCCGACGGCGCGGAGCATCGCGCGGGCCGGGGCCTTGGCGTCACCGTCGGTGACGTCTCGGCTGCGGGGCTTCAGGTCGGCGGTGCCGCTGTCGGCGGCGGGGCGGTCCTCGACGGTCGTCACGTCCAGGAATGCTAGGCCCGTCCTCCGCACCTGCGTCCCGGACCCCGGGGACCGGGTGGGCCGCCCGGTGCGGAGCCGGCCTGGGAACATCGGCGCCGTGACAGTCGTCCGCATGCGGGTTCCCCGGACTTCACTCCTCGCCGTCGTCCTGCTCACCCTCTGCGTCCTCCCCGCGGCCGCCGCCGCGCCGGCGGCGGCGCTGCTGTTCCTGCTCCCGGCCCTGGCGGCCGCGTGGGTGCTGCGGGTGGGGGTGGACGTCGACGCCGAGGGCATCACCGCCCGTTCGCTGCTGCGCCGGCGGTCGGTTCCCTGGGAGCGGCTGGCCGGCCTGCGGGTGGGGCGGCGCAGGGAGCTGTGGCTGGTCACCACCACCGGCACGCAGGTGCGGCTGCCCGGGATGCGCGCCCGCGACCTGCCCCGGCTGGCCGCGGCCTCCGGTGGCCGCATCCCGGACCCCGAGGGCTCAGGCGCGGGCCCGGCCGGGCCGGCTCAGTAGTCGCCGACGACGTTGCGCAGCGGCTCCCCCGCCAGCACCCGGCCCAGCTGATCGGTGACCGCCGCGGTGGCCCGGGCGTTGGTGTCGGGCACGTCGCCGGCGACGTGCGGGGTGAGCAGCAGCCCCGGCGCCGACCACAGCGGGTGCCCGTCGGGCAGCGGCTCGGGGTCGGTGACGTCCAGCGCGGCCCGCAGCCGGCCCGACCGCAGCTCGGCCAGCAGCGCGTCGGTGTCCACGACCACCCCGCGGGCGGCGTTGACCAGCAGCGCGTCGTCGGCCATGGCGGCCAGGAAGTCGGCGTCGACCAGGCGCGTGGTCGCCGGCGTCACCGGGACGACCACGACGACCACGTCGGCGTCGGGCAGCAGGGCGGGCAGCTCGTCGGTGCCGCGCACGCCCTCGCGCGCCGTCCGGGCCACGTACGTCAGCTCGACGTCGAAGCCGGCGAGCATCGCCCCGATGGTGCGGCCGATGTCCCCCGCGCCCACGACCAGCACCCGGGCGCCGATCAGCGAGTGCTCGGTGCGCGGCGCCCAGCGGCCGGCGTCCTGCTGGCGGGTGAAGTGCGGGATGCCGCGCTGGGCGGCCAGCAGCGCGGTCACCGCCCACTCGGCGGTGGCGGGGGTGTGGGCACCCCGGGCGTTGCACAGCACGACGCCCTCGGGCAGCCGGCCGACGAACTTCTCGGCGCCGGCGCTCATCAGCTGGACCAGGCGCAGCCGGGGCAGCCCGGCCAGCAGGTCCGCGGGGAGCTCGGCGCCGCCGCGGGGCACGAGCACCTGCGCCGAGGCGGCCTCCCCCGTCGGTGCGCCGTCGGCCGGGTCGTAGCGGTGGGCCCGCACCCGGGGCGAGAGCGCCTCGACGGCCTCCACGAGGGCGCGGGAGGGCACGAGCACGTGCAGCGTCTCGTCGGGGGTCAGGTCCAGGCGGGGTGCGGTGCTGGCATCGGGCACGGCTGCCGACCCTAGGCGCGGTCCCGCACGTACTGTGGCCGGGGTGGGACGGCGGACGGCGGCACGCGGCACCGGGCTGGCCGCGGCCCTGGTGGGGTGCCTGCTCACCGTGGCCTGCGGCAGCGGCTACTCCCCCTCCGGGCCCTTCCGCGACCTCCCGCAGGGCGCTCCCCCCGAGGTCGCGCCGCCCACCGGCTCCGCGCCGGCACCCGTGCCCGGCGACCCGTCCACCCCGGGCAGCAGCGACCAGCAGGCCGGCGACCCGAACGTCGTCGCCACCGGGCTGACCGTGCCGACCGGCCTGGTCGTGCTGCCCGACGGGACGGCGGTGGTCGGGGAACGGGACTCCGGCCGGTTGCTGCAGGTGTTCCCCGACCGCTCGCCGGCCCGCGAGCTGATGACCGTCCCGGGCGTCGACACCGCCGGCAACGGCGGGCTCCTCGGCCTGGCGCTGTCGCCCACGTTCGCCGAGGACGGGCTGTACTACGCCTACGTCTCCACCGCCACCGACAACCGGGTGGTGCGCTTCCCCGTGGGGGGCACGCCCAACCCGGTGCTGACCGGCATCCCGCGCGGCGAGGAGCACAACGGCGGCGGCCTGCTCTTCGGCGCCGACGGCACGCTGTACGTGGGCACCGGCGACACCGGCGACCCGGCGATGGCCGCCGACCCCGCGTCGCTGGCCGGCAAGGTGCTGGCGGTGGACGTCTTCGGGCAGCCCGCCGGCGCCGGCCCGGTGTTCAGCCGTGGCCACAGCGACGTGACCGCCCTGTGCTCCGGCGGCGACGAGCGCGTCTTCGCCGCCGACGACCTCCTGACCGGCCCGGACGAGTTCGACGCGCTGGTCCCCGGCGGCGATCAGGGGCCGGCCGGCATCCCGCCGGTGCTGACGGTGCCCGAGGACGCCGGGCTCGCCGGGTGCGCGGTGTCGGGCCCCTACGTCTTCCTCGGTGGGCTGACCGGCCGCAAGGTCCTGGTGACCGAACTGGACGGCACCGGCGCCCCGACCGGCGACCCGACCGACTTCCTGGCCGACCGGTACGGCCGACTGCGCACGGTGGTGCTCGACCCGACCGGCGCGCTGTGGGTCACCACGTCGAACAAGGACGGCGCGGGCGCCCCGGCGCCCGACGACGACAGGGTGCTGCGGGTGCTCCCGCCGTCGTCGGCCGCCGACTCGCCGCTGTAGCCGCCGGCTCAGGAGCTGAGCACGCGCTCCTCGAGCATCCGCTTCACCGTGGCCGCGTCGGCCTTGCCGCGGGTGGTCTTCATGACCGCACCGACCAGTGCACCGAGCGCCTGCACCTTGCCGCTGCGCACCTTCTCCACCACATCGGGCGCCCCGGCGATGGCGGCCTCGACGGCGGCGACCAGCTCGTCGGACTCCCCCATCACCGCCAGACCCTGGGCCGCCACGACGTCCGCGGGGCCGCCCTGCCCGGCCAGCACGCCGTCGAGGACCTGCCGGGCGAGCTTGTCGTTGACCGTGCCGGCCTCGACCAGCTTGGCCAGCTCGGCGACCTGCGCCGGGGTGATGGCCAGCTCGGCGAGCTCGGTACCGGCCTCGTTGGCCCGCCGGGCCAGGTCGCCCAGCCACCACTTGCGGGCGTCGGCCGGCGAGGCCCCGGCGCCGACGGTCTGCTCGACCAGCCCGAGCGCGCCGGCGTTGGCCAGCCACTGCATCTCGGTCCTCGAGATGCCCCACTCCTGCTGCAGCCGCACGCGACGGGCGGCCGGCAGCTCCGGCAGGGCGTCGGTGAGCTGCTGCACCCAGGCCGGGTCGGCGGCGATCGGCACCAGGTCGGGCTCGGGGAAGTACCGGTAGTCGGTCGCCTCCTCCTTGCTGCGCCCGGAGGACGTGGAGCCGGTGTCCTCGTGGAAGTGCCGGGTCTCCTGCACGATCCGGCCACCGTCGTCCAGCACGGCGGCCTGGCGGCGCATCTCGTAGCGCACCGACCGCTCGACCGACCGCAGCGAGTTGACGTTCTTGGTCTCGGTCCGGGTGCCCCACTCCAGGGCGCCCACCGGGTTGAGCGAGATGTTGACGTCGCAGCGCAGGCTGCCCTGCTCCATCCGCACGTCGGAGACACCGAGGGTCTGCACGATCTCGCGCAGCTCGGTGACGTAGGCGCGGGCCACCTCGGGGGCCTTGGCACCGGCGCCGGGGACAGGCCGGGTGACGATCTCCACCAGCGGGATGCCGGCCCGGTTGTAGTCGACCAGCGAGTGGTCCGCGCCGTGGATGCGACCGGTCGAGCCGCCCACGTGGAGGTTCTTGCCGGTGTCCTCCTCGAGGTGCACCCGCTCGATCTCGACCCGGTAGGTCTCGCCGTCGACCTCGACGTCCAGGTGCCCACCGATGCACAGCGGCTCGTCGTACTGGCTGGTCTGGAAGCCCTTGGGGATGTCGGGGTAGAAGTAGTTCTTCCGCGCGAAGCGGCACCAGGTGGCGATGCGGGAGCCGAGCGCCAGGCCGATCCGGATGGTCTCCTCGATCGCGGCGGCGTTGGCCACAGTCAGCGAGCCGGGCAGGCCGAGGCACACCGGGCACGTCTGGGTGTTGGGCTCGGCGCCGAAGGTGGTCGAGCAGCCGCAGAACATCTTCGAGGCGGTGCCCAGCTCGACGTGCGTCTCCAGGCCGATCACCGGCTCGTAGCGTGTGGTGACCTCGTCGAAGTCGACGAGGCGGTCGGTACTCACGGCTTCTGCTCCTCCGAGCTGGGGCGGGTGGGTGCCTTCGGCAGGCTGCGGCCGGTGAGCCAGGCGCCGATACCGGTGAGCACGCCGAGCACGATGAAGACGGCGAAGACGGGCCGGCCGGTGGTCACCCACAGCAGCCCGCCCACGACGATCACGAAGGCGGTCAGCCCCCAGGCCGCCTTCATCGCCCCGTTCACGACGCCACCCGGGCAGGGAGCTCGTCGAGCAGCCGGTGCCCGCGGGCGGCGTTCTGCGCGGCCTCCAGCGCGGCGGCGACCCGGTAGCAGCGGTCGTCGGCCAGACCGGGGGCCATCACCTGCAACCCGACCGGCAGCCCCTCGGACAGCCCGCAGGGCACCGAGATCGCCGGCACGCCGGCCAGGCTGGCCGGCAGGGTGCACAGGTCGGCGGCGTACATGGCGATCGGGTCGTCGACCCGGGAGCCGATCGGGAACGCCACGGTGGGGGTGGTGGGGCTGACCAGCACGTCGACGTCGGTGAACGAAGCCGCGAACTCCCGGCTGATCAGCGTGCGCACCTTCTGCGCCTGGCCGTAGTAGGCCTCGTAGTAGCCGCTGGACAGCGCGTAGGTGCCCAGGATGATCCGGCGCTTGACCTCCGGGCCGAAGCCCTGCTCCCGGGTCA
>JAOPUQ010000237.1 GCA_025963425.1 Modestobacter sp.
CGGCCAGCGGCCGCGCGGACCGGGCCAGCCACCCGGCGGCCGCCGTCGCGGCCAGCAGCAGCACCTGGACCGGCCAGACCAGCCAGCCCGGCGGTGGCGGGCTCCAGGTCAGCACGCCGTCCACCGCGACCGGGGCACCGCCGTAGCTCATCGGCACCGTCCACTCGATGACGGTGTGCGAGGTCGTCGGGTCGGCGGCGACCACCGGCGGCAGCTGTCCCTGGCTCATCCAGTGCGTGCGGTGGTCGTGCCAGACGTAGGTCGGCTCGGTGGACACCTGCTGCCACTCCGGCGCGGCCGCCACGTCGGCCTGCGGGGGCAGCTCGGTGGCGGCGTACCGGTCGAGGTTGAGATAGGTGGCCGGGCTGTGCGCGTTGCGCCAGACGCCGTCCGGCCCGATCCGCAGGTACGGCTCGGCGGAGTAGCCGGGCACCTCCAGCTCGGTGCCGGTGCGGTTGACCACCTCGAGCTGGTCACCGAACTGCAGAACCCGGACCGTCACCCCGGGCAGCGCCGGGCTGACCGAGTCGAGCCGGCCGTCGAAATCGCTGCCGGCCTGCCCGCCGCCCACGTGCGCCAGCGCCGGGCCGCCGAGGGCCAGCGTGGCCAGCAGCCCCAGCAGGACGACGAGGACCCGGCCGCCGGGACGGCTCACTCCGCGGCGACGAGGGCCAGGTCGTGGGCGATGTCGCGGCCGGAGTTGCCCGCGTCGAACGCCACGTCGGCCTCACCGTCGGTGCCGTAGAGCAGCAGCAGCGCGGAGTGCGTCTTGCCCATGTCCTCGGCCAGCGGCACCCCGGCGGCCAGCTGGGCGGCCTCGATCTGCCCCTGGTCGCCGGTCAGCCCGACGAACTGCGTGGGCAGGTCTGCGTCGAACTGGTCGAGGAAGGCCCCCAGCACCGGCGGGGTGTCCCGGGCAGGGTCGGTGGTCACGAAGACCACCGTCGTCTCCGCGGCCACCGCCGGGTCGACCGTGCGCAGCCCGACCATCGCGTCGGCCATGGTGGTGGGGCAGACGTCGGGGCAGTTGGTGTAGCCGAAGAACAGCAGCGTCGGCCCCGCACCGGTGCGCGCGGCGAAGTCGTAGGGCGCGCCGGTCGTGTCGGTGAGGGTGAACGACGGCTTCTGGTACGGCTGCTGGAGGTGGAGGCCCGAGTAGGGGTTCGCCGCCCCGGACACCGTCGCCGGCGCCTCGGTCGACCCGTGGTCATGGCCCTCGGCCCCGGCGCTGGCGTCGCCTCCGCAGCCGGCCAGCACCAGCCCGGCCGACACCGCGAGTACGGCACGTGCCGTACGCGTCCCGGAAGTCATGAGGACACGGTACGTCGGCGCGCGGCCAGGCCGAGGGCCAGACCGGCGAGCCCGGCGACCAGTCCGACGACCGCGACGGCCAGCGCCGCCACCGCGAGGCCGTTGCCGTCGTCGTCCGGGCTGCTCACCGCGTCGGTCGCAGCCGCATGGCCGTCCGCGCCGTCGGCCGACAGCGACAGCACCGGGGCCGGGTGCTCCGGCTCGGCCTGCCCGGCGACGGCCGGCTCGATCCAGGCCGTGTCGCTACCGTCGCTGTAGCTCTGCACCACGTTGAAGGTCAACGCGTCGGTGTCCGGGAACGGCCCGCCGGAGAGCGCGAACTCCTGGAACTCACCGGGGGCGATGCCGCCACCGGCGTCGGCCCGGTACTCCACCACCGAGACCGCCGAGGTCACCTCGCCACCGTCGTCGTCCTGCACCGCCGCGGGCAGCTGCGCCGTGGTGAGGGTGACCGTCCAGCCCGGCACCGGCTGCGCGCGCAGCGAGGTGAGCGGGGTGTCGGTGGGCACCTGGATGCGCAGGCCCACGGTGCTGGCCGCGTCGCTCTCGTTGGGCACCCGGAAGGTGACCTTCCCGTAGCCCCCGGGGGCGGCGTCGGCCGAGGAGACCGACACGTGCGCCGAGGCGGACCCTGCACCGGCGGCGAGCAGGACCCCGCAGGCGACCAGGGCAGCGGGGACGACGACGCCCAGCCGGGACAGCGGACGGGGCAGGTACAGGTGCAGGGACACGGTTCTCCTTCTCGAGGGTGGACTCAACGCACCGGGAAGACGGTGCTGGCGGTGACGGCGGTGAACTCGTCGAGCCGGACGGTGACGGCGAGGGTCCAGGTGCCGGCGGCGGGCAGGGTGGCGCCGTCGCCGACGTAGTGGCCGGGGCCGGCCGCGGCCAGGTCGACGTCCAGGGGGCCGATCTGCTGCTGCGGCTCGGTGAGGGTGACGCTGATGTCCCGGGGCTGGGTGAGCCGCCCCGCGGCGTCGTAGAGGTAGACGTGCAGGCTGGTCGGCCCGGGGGTGGCCGGGGCCAGCGACACCTGGACGCTGCCGTTGCCGGCGGCGCCCGCGGCGGACTGCAGCGGCAGCGTCACCTCCACCGGGGCGGCGACGGCCGCCTTCGCCGGCGGGGTGCCGACGAGCACGGCCGACAGCGCCAGGACGACGAGGGCCCCGACGGCCTCGACCAGCACGGTGCGGCGCAGCACGCGCAGCGGGACGGGCGTCGTGTCCTCCACCGCCGCCACGGCCACGGCCACGGCGGCGGTCCGCTCCCCCGGTGCCCGGTACGCCGACCCGGCCACCCGGCGGGCGGCCGGCGGCCGGCGGGGCCGCCCACCCATCCGGGTCTGCACCCAGTCCCGGCTCAGCGCCGCCGCCAGCAGGACCGCGACGACGACGGCGACCTTGGCCAGCAGCAGCCAGCCGTAGGCGGTGTGCACCAGCGCCGACGGCGAGCCCACCTCCCGGACCGACTGCAGGACGCCGGTGAGCACCAGCGCGGTGACCAGCCCGGCGGCCAGCTGCGACCAGCGCGGCAGCACCGGGCGGAGGGCGGCCAGCGGCACTTCGCGGGCCAGCACCCCGCCGAGCAGCGCGGCGAGGCCGCCGAGCCAGCAGCTCATGGCCGCCACGTGGACGGCGGTCACCGCCACGGCGAGCGCCGGCAGCTCCCCCGCCACCGGGTGCCCGACGGTGGCCACGGTGAGCACCAGGGCGAGGGCCAGGCCGGCGGCCACCCCGAGCAGCGGCCGGCCCGGTGCCCGGCCCGCCTGCCCGCCGAGCAGGAGGACGACGGCGAGCACCGCGGCCAGCACCACCCGCAGCAGCACCGTGAGCCCGTAGACCGAGCCGGCGGTGGTGCCCAGGAGCTGGAGGTCGACCACTCCGGTCAGGCCGGCGCCTGCGGCGTAGGGGCCCTGCAGCAGCACCGACAGCACTCCGCCGACGGCGACCGCGGCCAGCCCTGCCCGGGTCAGCCGGCGCATCAGCGGCACCGACCACCCGGCCGGCCAGCACGCCAGCAGGAAGACCGGCACGCCCAGGCCGAGCGCCAGACCGAGGTAGCCCAGCCAGCGGGCCGCCGGGAGGGCGGCGGCGACCACCGGGTCGGCGGCGGCGCCGATGTCGGCTGCGCTCGGGGCGACCAGCTCGCCGTCCCCGACCACGAAGGACCAGGCGCCGGAGACGGGGTGCGAGTCGGCCGACACGACGCGCCAGGTCACCACGTAGCTGCCCGCGGGCAGCGCGTCGCGCAACGGGACGGTCAGCAGCTTGTCCCGCACTGCGGGGGCGCCGGCGTCCACCCGCCGTCCGTCCTGGCCGAGCACCCGGGCGTACCCGGCCCCGAGCGACACGTCCTCGTCGAACTCGACGGTCACCTCGGCCGGCGCGGCGGTCAGCCGGGCGCCGTCGGCAGGGGTGGTGGTGACCACCGTGGCGTGGGCGGCCGCGGGCCGGGCGGTGCCGACGTCGAGGCCCAGACCCACCCCGAGCAGGACGAGCAGCAGCAGGACCGGGGGCAGCGCGCGCCTCACCGGTACGTCCCGGACCTGCTGCTCGACCGCACGATGTCCTAGTCGCCGGCCGTCGGCCGCTGGTTCCCGGCCGGCCCGAGGAGCAGCTGTGCGGGGCGAGGAGCGGCCCGGTGGACGGCGGGCGGACGCGAGGTGGACGCCCGGTGCACGCTGGGGATGCGGGCGGGCACCTATGCTGCCCGACGGTCCCTGCGCCGCCCGGCTCAGGAGACCTCCTGTCGCCTGCCCTACCGGAGCGCCGCGTGCGATTCAAGATCACGCCCAAGGACTCGAGCTTCTACGACATGTTCACCGTCTCGGCGGCGAACCTCGTCACGGCCACCGAGGTCCTCAGCGACTTCGTGCACGAGCACGCCCGCCGGGAGGAGCTCGGCCGCCGGCTGCGCGACCTCGAGCACACCGGCGACCAGGCGACGCACGCCATCTTCCGGCAGCTCAACTCCAGCTTCGTGACGCCGTTCGACCGCGAGGACATCTACAACCTGGCCAGCGACCTCGACGACGTCATGGACTGCATCGAGGCCGCCGCCGACCTGGTCGTGCTCACGAAGCTGGGGACGCTGCCGGCGGAGATGGGCCAGCAGGTCGTGCTGCTGCAGCGCTGCGCGCAGGTCACCGCGGAGTCGATGCCGCGGCTGCGCTCGATGAAGGACCTCTCCGACTACTGGATCGAGGTCAACCGGCTGGAGAACGAGGCGGACAAGCTCTACCGCCGGCTGCTGTCCCGGCTGTACTCCGGGGAGTTCGACGCCCTGGAGATCCTCAAGCTCAAGGAGGTGGCCGACCAGCTGGAGGAGGCCGCCGACGCGTTCGAGCACGTGGCCAACGTGGTCGAGACGATCGCGGTCAAGGAGTCCTGACCCGCGCATGGACGGGCTCCTCCTGGCGCTGATCGCCATCGTCATCGTCGCGCTGGCGTTCGACTACACCAACGGCTTCCACGACGCGGCGAACGCCATCGCCGTCGCCGTCTCCACGAAGGCCCTGACCCCCCGCGCCGCGCTCGCGCTCGCGGCGGTGATGAACCTCGTCGGCGCACTGATCTCGACGAAGGTGGCGAAGACCGTCGGCGCGGGCATCATCGATGCACCGACCGGCAGCGTGGGCCTGCAGCTGGTGTTCGCCGCGCTCGTCGGGGCCATCGTGTGGAACCTGATCACCTGGTACTTCGGGCTGCCCTCGTCGTCCTCGCACGCCCTCATAGGCGGTCTGGTCGGCGCGGCGCTGGCCGCCGCCCACTCGGTGCAGTGGATGGGCATCGTGGACAAGGTCATCATCCCGATGATCGTCGCGCCGCTGGTCGGCTTCGGGCTGGGCTACCTGTTCATGCTGCTGATCCTGTGGTCGTTCCGGAACGCCAACGCACACAAGGCGAACCGCGGCTTCCGGTACGCCCAGATCGTCAGCTCGGCGACGATGGCGCTCGGCCACGGCATGCAGGACGCCCAGAAGACGATGGGGATCATCACCCTGGCGCTGGTCACCGCCGGGGAGATCGACACCTTCGACGTGCCACTGTGGGTGATCCTCGCCGCCGCGCTGGCGATCAGTGCCGGCACCTACGCCGGCGGCTTCCGGATCATGCGCACCCTGGGCCGGCGGATCATCCAGCTCACCCCGGCCGGCGGGTTCGCCGCCCAGACGGTGGCCTCCGGCGTGATGATCGCGACGGCGACCGTCTTCGCCGTCCCGGTGTCGACGACCCACATCACGACCACCTCGATCATGGGCGTCGGCTCGACCCGGCGGCTGTCGGCCGTCCGCTGGGGCGTGGCCGGGAACATCGTCGTCGCCTGGGTCGTCACGTTGCCGGCCGCCGGCGCGGTGGCCGCCCTGGCCTTCTTCGTCACGCACGCCCTCGTCGGCTGACGCCTCCGGTGAGCACCGGCGCGGTCCAGCTCGGAACGGCGCCGGGCCGCTGGGTGCTGCTGGCCACCGTGCTGGCCTCGGCGATGGCCCTGCTGGACGCCACCGCCATCAACGTCGCCCTGCCGACCATCGGTGCGGACCTGGGGTCGTCCCTGGCCGGCCTGCAGTGGAGTGTCACCGGCTACACGCTCGCGCTGGCCTCGCTGATCCTGCTCGGGGGCGCGCTGGGCGACCGGTACGGACGACGCCGGATCTTCGTCACCGGGGTGGTCTGGTTCGCCGCCGCCTCGCTGGTCTGCGGCCTGGCCCAGAGCACCGGCCAGCTGGTCGCGGCGCGCGTGGTGCAGGGCATCGGCGGGGCGCTGCTCACCCCCGGCAGCCTGGCGATCATCCAGTCCTCCTTCCGGCCGGTCGACCGGGCCCGGGCCATCGGCCTGTGGTCGGCGCTGGGGGGTGTGGCCGGCCTGCTCGGACCGTCCTTCGGCGGCTTCCTGGTCGACGCGGTGAGCTGGCGGTGGGTGTTCGGGGTGAACGCGCCGCTCGCCGTCCTCACCCTGCTGGCGACCCGGCACGTGCCGGAGAGCCGCGACCCCACCGCGCACGGGCGCTTCGACGTCCCCGGGGCGGTGCTCTGCGCGCTGGCGCTGGCCGGACTCACCTACGCGCTCATCGCCGCGGGGAACGACCCGGGCGGGACGCCGGTCGTGGTCGCCGGGGTGGTGGCGCTGGCAGCCGGCGCGGCCTTCGTCGTCCGGGAGCGGCGTACCGCCGACCCGATGCTGCCCCCGGCGATGTTCGCCGACCGGCAGTTCACCGGGGCGAACCTGAGCACGCTGGCCGTGTACGGAGCGCTGGGCGGGGCGTCGTTCTTCCTCGTGCTGCAGCTGCAGACCGTGCTCGGCTACGACGCCACCCTGGCCGGCGCCGCGATGCTGCCCAGCACGCTGGCGCTCATCCTGCTCTCGGCCCGCGCCGGCGCGCTCGCCCAGCGGATCGGCCCGCGGTGGCCGATGACCATCGGCCCGCTGGTCGCCGCCACCGGGATGCTGCTGCTGACGCAGGTCGGTGCAGGCAGCCCGTACTGGACCGGCGTGCTGCCCGGCTCGCTGCTGCTGGGCCTGGGCATGTCGCTGGTGGTCGCGCCGCTGACCGCCACCGTGCTCGGGGCCGCCCCGGGCGCCCTGGCCGGCGTGGCCAGCGGGGTCAACAACGCCGTCGCCCGGGCGGCGCAGCTGCTGGCGGTCGCGGCCCTGCCGGTCGCGGTCGGTCTCTCCGGCGACGACTACGCGCACCCCGCGGTGTTCAGCGCCGGGTTCACCGCGGCGATGGCGGCGTGCGCCGTCCTGATGGCCCTGGGCGGACTGGTGGCGTGGGCCACGATTCGCGCGGACGTGCTCCGCGCCTGATCCCACTGACTGGAACCGCTGCGCCACCCAACCCCATCAACGTGGTAGACATAGCGCCGTGTCGGTGACCGCGGAGCTTCCTGGCGAGCTGCTGGTCAGCCGTCGGCACATCGACCTGCTCCGGGTCTGCACCGCCCGCTGTCCCAGCTGCTGACCGACCCCGCGCCTCCCCCGTCAGCACTGCGGCCGCCGCTGCGCGCCCGCACTCGAAGCCCGGAGCACCTCTCGTGAAGACCCTGATCGTCCTTGCCCTCGCCGGCCTCGGCGCGCAACTCGTGGACGGCAGCCTGGGCATGGGCTACGGCGTCACCTCGACGACCCTGCTGCTCGCCCTCGGCACGAACCCGGCCGCCGCCTCGGCGACCGTGCACCTGGCCGAGATCGGCACCAACCTCGCCTCGGGCATCTCGCACTGGCGGTTCGGCAACGTCGACTGGAAGGTCGTCGCGAAGATCGGCGTCCCGGGCGCCATCGGCGCTTACGCCGGCGCGACGGTGCTGTCGCACCTGTCCACCGAGGTGGCCGCCCCGGCGATGTCGCTGATCCTGCTCGGCCTGGGCATCTACCTGCTGGTCCGGTTCACGCTGCGCGGCATCGACCGGCGCCAGCTGGGCAAGCCGATGCGCGCCCGCTTCCTCACCCCCCTCGGCCTGGTCGCCGGCTTCATCGACGCGACCGGCGGCGGGGGCTGGGGCCCGGTCAGCACCCCGGCGATCCTGGCCAGCGGCCGGATGGAGCCGCGCAAGACGATCGGCTCGATCGACACCTCCGAGTTCCTGGTCTCCGCCGCCGCCAGCCTGGGCTTCCTGTTCGCCCTCGGCTCGCAGGGCATCAACGTCCTGTGGGCGGTCGGCCTGCTCGCCGGGGGTCTCATCGCCGCCCCGCTGGCGGCCTGGCTGGTGCGCTACGTCCCGCCGCGACTGCTGGGCTCCGCCGTCGGCGGGATGATCGTGCTGAGCAACGTCCGCGCGCTGCTGACCAGCGACTGGATCGACGCGCCCACCGGCGTCCGGTACGCCGTCTACGCCGTCGTCTACCTGGTCTGGGCCGCGGCGGTCGTGCACTCCTACCGCGAGTACCGCAAGGACCAGGCGCAGGAGTCCGCCGACGCCGTGGCCGCGGAATCCGCAGCCGCCGAGGCCGGGAACGGCGCGGACGAGAACCACGTCGCGCCGCTGGTCGACGAGCCCGACGCCGTCCGGGCCGGCCGCCCGCAGGCACCCCAGGACTGACGCACCCGGACCGACACCCCGGGGCTTTCGGTACCGAAAGCCCGGCGGGGCGTCAGTGGGTGGCGAGCAGGGCGGCCTCGAGGTCCGGCGGGAGACCCGGCAGCTCCCGGCCGGCCGGTGGCGCGGGGCGCTCGCTGACCTGCATCCACGCCCAGGTGTCGGCCACCGAGGCGCGCACCGGGCGGGAGGGCAGGCCCAGTTCCCGGGCCCGGGTGGTGTCGACGTCCCAGGCGGTGCGGGCCACGTCGGCCGGCAGCCACAGTGGCAGGTGCTGCCAGGGCTGCACCCCGGCGGCCACCAGGTCCCGTTCCGGGACCGGCACCCAGGCGGCGTCGCTGCCGGTGACCTCCCGGCAGACCTCCAGCAGCCCACCCAGCGTGGTCATGCCGGCCGGTCCGGTGGTGTTCACCGCGCCGGACAGCCCGCGCTCGACGGCCTCGACCAGCCAGCCGGCCAGGTCGCGGGCGTCGACCAGGGCGATCGGCTGGTCCAGCTCACCGGGAACGACGACCCGGCCGCCGGCGGCGATCCGGTCCAGCCACCAGCCCAGCCGGTAGAGCGGGTCGTGCGGGCCGACGATCAGGCCGGCCCTGGCGGTGAGGAACCGCTCCCCCAGCGCCGCGCCCAGCACCCGTTCGATCTCGGCCTTGGTGGGGCCGTAGTCGTCGTCGGGGGTGTCCCAGGTGGGCTCGTCCTCCCCGGCGATCGGCCCGTGCGGCCAGGCGCGGTAGGCGTTCAGGCTGCTGACGAAGGCGTACCCGGCAACATCGGCCAGGACGGCGGCGGCGTTCTGCGCGGCGGCCCGGGTCTGCCCCGAGGTGTCGACGACGAGCTCCGGCGCCCAGCCGTCCAGGGCTGCCGGCAGGGCACCCGGGTCGTCGCGGTCGCCGTGCAGCGCGCGGACGCCGGCCGGGGGCTCACCGGAGATGCCGCGCGTGAAGGTCGCCACCTCGTGCCCGCGCTGGAGGGCCGCGGCGGCCACGTGCCGGCCCAGGAAGTGGGTGCCGCCCAGGACGAGGAGTCGCATGGGTCCACCCCAGTGCAGCGGGCCGGTCGCCGTCCAGGCGGTTCGCCAGCGGCGTAGCGCCGGCCGCGAGCGCCGGGACGCGGAGTGCAGGCGTCAGCCGGCGCGGACGCTCGCCAGATGCGTGACCTCGGGGACCGGGCGGGACCCGGCCGCGGCGAGGATGCGCTGGGGGGTGCTGCGCTCGTCGCGCTGACCGCTCATCCGCAGGGCCCGGACGCCGGTCAGCGCGTCGGCCTCCGGCGGCACCACCAGCAGGTCCAGCCGGCGACCGCCGTCGACGGTGATCGACACCAGCTGCGGGTCCATGCTGCGGAACCCGCCGGTGCGCACCACGCGCCCGTTGACGGCGATCTTGCGGTCCACCGTGCCCCAGGGCTCGACGGGGTGGGTGAACCGCTCGACGCGGACGCCGAGCAGCTCCAGCGCGGCCACCAACTCGGGCAGCTCGGTGGCCAGGTCGCGGCCGCGCGGCCACCAGGCCCCGTCGAACGACGTCTCGGCCGTCGCGCCCTCACGGCGCAACCGCACCCGTACGTCGATGCCGTTCCGGAACCCTGCTGCTCGCTCGCTGGTCATGTGGCGCCGACCACCTCTCGTCCGTCTCCCCCTGAGCGCGCCCGGCTGCCACCGTCGCGACCCCTCCAGTGCGGAAGTTACGACGGGGATACCGACACGCCGCGACGCCACGAGGAGGGCTCCCGGACGTGTCCCCGCCACACGGCCGGTCTGTACGCAGCGTAACGGAACGACGACACTTGACAGAGCCGACCCACCCGCCCCAGCAGTACCTGCCGATGATCATCGGCCGGCCGGCCGCCCCACAGACGACCGCGCCCCCGTCACCTGCTGGTGACGGGGGCGCGGTCGTGCACACCGACGGTCGATCAGACCGGCTTGGGCTTCCGGTTCTTGGCCTTGCCGCGCTCGGTCTGGTCCAGCACGACCTTGCGGACACGGACCGTGGCCGGGGTGACCTCCACGCACTCGTCCTCGGCGCAGAACTCCAGCGCCTGCTCCAGGTTGAGCAGCCGCGGCGGGACGAGCCGCTCCAGCTCCTCGGAGGTGGACTTGCGCATGTTGGTGAGCTTCTTCTCCTTGGTGATGTTCACGTCCATGTCGTCCGGACGGGAGTTCTCACCGACGATCATGCCCTCGTAGACCTCGGTGCCGGGCTGGACCATCATCTGGCCGCGCTCCTGCAGGGAGAACATCGAGTACGTCGTCGCCAGGCCCTGCCGGTCGGCCACCAGGGAGCCGGTGGGACGGGCGCGCATGTCGCCCTGCCACGGCTCGTAGCCGTCGAGGTTGTGGTTCAGGACGCCGGTGCCGCGGGTCTCGGTGAGGAACTCGGTGCGGAACCCGATCAGGCCGCGGGACGGGACGATGTACTCCATCCGCGCCCAACC
>JAOPUQ010000242.1 GCA_025963425.1 Modestobacter sp.
CCCGGGTCGCGGGCGGCGGCGTGATCTTCCAGCTGTGTGCGCGCACGCCGTCGCGGACCTCCCAGGTGAGGTTGAGGTCCTCGAGCACCTCGACGATCCGCACCCCCTGGGCGGCGTGGTGCCAGCCACCGGGCACGTAGGGGTCCAGCGCCTCCTCGCCGATGTGGCCGAAGGGCGAGTGCCCGACGTCGTGGCCCAGGGCGATGGCCTCGGCGAGGGTCTCGTTGAGGCTGAGCGCCTCGGCCAGTGAGCGGGCCACCTGGGTGACCTGCAGCGTGTGGGTCAGCCGGGTGACGAAGTGGTCGCCGTCGGGGTGCAGGAACACCTGTGTCTTGTGCTTGAGTCGCCGGAAGGCCTTGGCGTGCAGGATCCGGTCGCGGTCCCGCTCGTAGGCGGTGCGCAGCACGTCCTCCGGCTCGGGCCGCACCCGCCCGCGGGTGCGGCCCGAGCGGGCCGCCGCCGGGGCGAGCTGCTCCTCGGCCCGCTCCCGGATGGCCCGGTCGGCCAGCCGGAACGGGGACGCGGGACCGTCCACGGCTACAGCGCGATCCCGAGGAGCGCGTCGACGAGGTCGCGGACGACGGTGGGCGACTGCTCGTCCCAGTCATCCATGGCCGCGGCAACGGGAGGGGCGTCACCGGACGCTGCCTGGGCCAGGCTGGCCGAGGCCCAGGCGTCCACCGCGGCGATCGCACCCGGTGAGTCCAGGTCATCGGCGAGCCGCTCGCGGACCGCTGCGAGCACCGGGCCGGCCGGTGCGCCCAGGGGCAGCTCCACCGCGCGGCGCCAGGTGTCCAGCCGCGCCAGCGCATCGGTGAGGAGGCCGGGAGTCCAGGCACGGTCGGTGCGGTAGTGGCCCGACAGCAGCGCCAGCCGCACGCCCATCGGGTCGACGCCGTCACCGCGCAGCCGGGAGACGAAGACCAGGTTGCCCCGGCTCTTGCTCATCTTCTCGCCGTGCAGGCCGATCATCGCCGCGTGCACGTAGGCCCGGGCGAAGGGCTTGGTGGCGGTGAGCGCCTCGGCGTGGACAGCGGAGTACTCGTGGTGCGGGAAGACCAGGTCGCTGCCACCGCCCTGCACGTCGAAGCCCATGCCGATGGTGTCCAGCGCGATGGAGGCGCACTCGACGTGCCAGCCGGGGCGTCCGGCGACCTCGCGCGGACCGGCCCAGGACGGCTCGCCCTCCCGGGCACCGCGCCACAACAGCGGGTCCAGGGCGTTGCGCTTGCCGGCCCGGTCGGGGTCTCCCCCGCGCTCGGCCGACAGCCGCAGCATGGTGGCTTCGTCGTAGCCGGACTCGGAGCCGAACCCGGGAGCCTGGGCGACGTCGTGGTAGACGTCACCGGTCCCGTCCTCGAGCTGGTAGGCCAGGCCGGCGTCCCACAACGCCTCCACGTGGGCGACGATCCGCGGGATCGCCTCCACCGCGCCGACGTAGTCCTCCGGCGGGAGCACGCGCAGGGCGGTCATGTCCTCCCGGAACAGTGCGGTCTCGCGCATGCCCAGGACGATCCAGTCCTCGCCGTCCCGGTTCGCCCGCTCGAACAGCGGGTCGTCGACGTCGGTGACGTTCTGCACGTAGTGCACCGCGTGGCCGGCGTCGCGCCAGACGCGGTTGACCAGGTCGAAGGCCAGGTAGGTGGCCGCGTGGCCGAGGTGGGTTGCGTCATAGGGAGTGATCCCGCAGACGTACATCCGGGCCGTCCGGTCCGGGGAGGTCTCGACCACCTCGCCGCGGGCGGTGTCGAACAACCGCAGGGCGGGACCGGCCCCGGGCAGGGTCGGCAGAAGGGGGGCAGGCCAGCTGAGCACGGGTCGAGCCTAGAGCCGGGCACCGACCGGGACGGCGAGCGGCCCGTCCGGTGTCGGTGCCCCGCCGTAGGTTCCCGACCGGACGGACCGGCGCCCACCGAGGAGGAACGATGGACCGCGACGCGTACCTGGTGACCCTGCACGCGGAGGGCGACCGGTTCGCCGAGGCCGCGGCGGCGGCCCGGCAGCAGCACGGCTGGCGGGCCAGGGTGCCCGGCTGCCCGGAGTGGGACCTGGCCGACCTGGTCTGGCACCTGGGCGAGGTGCAGCACTTCTGGGGCTGGATCGTGCGCACCCGGGCCACCTCGCCGGCCGGGTACCCCGAGCCGGCCCGCCCGGACGACGAGTCGCTGCCGGCCTGGGCGGCGGAGCGGTCCCGGGAGCTGGCGGACGCCCTCACCCGCGCCGAGCCGACCGACCCGGTCTGGACGTGGGCGCCCCAGCAGGACGTCGCGTTCGTGCTCCGGCGGCAGGCGCAGGAGGCCACCGTGCACCGGGTGGACGCGGAGCAGGTGCTCGGTCAGGTCACCCCCATCCTCGCGGAGGTGGGCCTGGACGGGCTGGACGAGTGGCTGGAGCTCATGGTGCCGGCGGTGTTCCCGGGCGGCGCCCCGACCGGCGCGTTCCCGGTGGTCTTCCGCGCGACCGATGCCGCCTCCGGCGTCGGGGCCGAGCGCGTCCTGTTCCCCGACGCCGAGGCCGCCCCCGTGCACGTCCTCACCGGGCCGGCCGGCGACCTGCTGCTGGTGGCCTGGCGGCGGCTGCCGCTGCGCGCGGTGGCTGTCGAGGGCGACGCGGACAAGGCGGAGGCGCTGCTGGCGTCGGTCACCCTGGCGTAGCGCGCCGCAGCTCAGGGCCAGGTGGTGGCGTGCCGCTCGAACTCGTCGCCGGTCTGGATGCCGACGACACAGAACACCAGCCCGGCCGGGTCGGTCAGCTGCCAGAAGCGGCCCATGTCGGCCAGCCGGCGGGCCCCGAGGGCCTCCAGCCGGGCGACCTCCGCGGGGATGTCGTCGGTCTCGATGTCGACGTGCCAGCGGGGCGGGGTCCCGGCGCCGGTGCGCTGCACCTCCAGGTGGAACCCGCCGGCGAAGGAACCGAGCGAGTGCCACTTCTCGTCCGTGGCGTCCGGCTCGGCGGGGTGGCCGGTGGCCGCGGACCAGAAGTCCCGGCCGGCGGCGTGCTGGTCCGGAGGCAGGTCGAGCAGCAGGACGGCCAGGCGGCTGCGGTGCGGCACGCGGTCATGCTCACGCGCGAGCGGGTCGTCCGGCAAGGCGGAATGCCGACGCCCCCCACGATCCGGCGCGAGCCGGTCGACGCGACGAGTGGGGCCGGAGGCCGCCGCGAGGAACGGCGGCAACGGCTCAGGACGACGGCGGCAGGGCACCAGGCCCCGGGGGAGCCCGAAGGGCGACAGTGTGCTCAGCTCAGAACGGCGGCCAGGGCAGCGCCGGCCAGTCACCGCTGGGCTCGGGGTGCACCTGGGTGCGCAGCAGCTCGGCCACCCGCTGCTGGGTCCGCCGCACCTCGCGCCGGGTGAGGTGCTCGTGCAGTTGCTCCCCGAGGTCCCCGCGCAGGTCGGCGTCCAACCGCTCCAGGACGGCCAGCGCGTCCACCGGCAGCGGCTTGCCGGCCCAGCGCCACAGCAGGGTGCGCAGCTTCGGGTCGACGGAGAAGCAGATGCCGTGGTCGACGCCGTACACGTGACCGTCGGCCGTCGGGATGATGTGCCCGCCCTTGCGGTCGGCGTTGTTCACGACCGCGTCGAACACCGCCATCCGGCGCAGCCCGGGCTCCTCGCGGCGGACGAACTCGGTGAGCTCGATCCCCGGGTCGGCGTTCATCCAGAGCTGGACCATGCCCGGGCCGAACGGCCCGTCGCGCAGCACCGTGGGCGGCACGATCCGCCAGCCGGTCGCCTCGGACACCAGGTGGGCGCTGACCTCCCGGCCGGCGAGCGTCCCGTCGGGGAAGTCCCACAGCGGCCGCTCCCCCGCGACCGGCTTGTAGACGCACTCCCCGGCCAGGGTGTCGGTGCGGATGGCACCGATCAGGGTCACGTTGCTGGCGTCCAGCAGCCGGCCCTCGAGGTCCAGCTCGCCCTCGGCCAGCAGGGTCGCGACCTCCACGTCGTCCGCGGGCGGTCGGCGGTCGCCGTGGTCGAAGCCGCCCAGGTCGAGTTCGACGACGTCGCCGTCCTCGTCGGGATCGTGCCGTTCGCTCATCGGAGGGACGCCACGATCAGCGCCGGTAGCCGTTCTGCCGCGGGCACACGTGGCCCGCCGGGTCCAGCGGCAGGGAGCACAGCGGGCAGGCCGGTCGGCCGGCGGCGACCACCCGGCGGGCACGGGCCACGAAGGCCCGGGCCGCGGCCGGGGTGATGACCACGCGCAGCGCGTCGGGGCCCTCGTCGCTGTCGGAGAGGATCGCGTCCTCCTCGACCGGCTCCTCGCCGGCGGCGACCGCCTCGACGACGACCGCGTCCGCCTCGCCGTCCCAGGCCAGGCCCATCGCGGCCACCCGGAACTCCTCGTCCACCGGCGCGGAGAGCGGCTCGAGATCCTCGACCTCGACGTCGGGGGGCACGACGACGGAGGCGCGGGTGGCGACCTCGTCGAGCAGTTCGCTCATGCGCTCGGCCAGCACCTGCACCTGGGACTTCTCCAGGGCCACGCTGATGGTGCGCCCGGCCTCGTCGGAGGCCTGCAGGTAGAAGGTGCGGTCGCCGGGCTGACCGCCGGTCCCCGCGACGAAGCGGCTCGGACGGTCGAAGTGGAAGACCTGACGGGGCACGAGCTCAGGTTACGCGGACGCCCCCCTGTCCCGACGCGGCCAGCGGGAGTGGCGCGGCTCAGGCCTGGCCGCCGGCCCCCCCACCGACGACGGCATCGGAGCTGGCCGGCCGCCGTCCGCGGCGCTTCTTCGTCGGTGGGATGAGCGCCGAGACGTCCCCGCCGGTGTCGTTGACCCGCACCACGAAGGGTCGGGTGTCGGTGTAGGTGATCACCGACAGCGACGCCGGGTCGACGACGATCCGCTGGAACTGGTCCAGGTGCATCCCCAGCGCGTCGGCCACGATCGCCTTGATGACGTCACCGTGGCTGCAGGCCAGCCAGACGGCGTCCGGGCCGAGCTTCGTGTTCCACTCCCGGACCGCGGCCACCGCGCGGGCCTGGGTCTGGGCCAGGCCCTCGCCTTCGGGGCCGGGGAAGACCGCGGCCGAGGGGTGCTGCTGCACGACCTTCCACAGCGGCTCCTTGACCAGCTCCTTGATCGGGCGACCGGTCCAGTCGCCGTAGCGCGCCTCACCGAACCGCTCGTCGACCTGCAGCTCGGCGGCCCGGCCGGCCAGCACCGCCTCGGCGGTCTGCCGGCAGCGTTCCAGGGGGCTGCTGACCACCGCGGCCAGCGGCACCGCGGCCAGCCGCTGCCCCACCGCCTGCACCTGTCCGGTGCCGGTCTCGTCGAGCTGGACGCCGGGGGTCCAGCCGGCCAGCACGCCGGCGGTGTTGGCCGTCGTCCGTCCGTGCCGCAGGAGGAGGACGGTGGTCATGCCGCCGAGCCTAAGCGCCGGGCCCCGACGCCCGGTCGCCGCCGCCGGTCAGGGGCCCGCGCCGGCGCCGGTCAGCGCGGGGACAGCACCCCGGCGCCCACGAGCGCGAGCAGTGTCAGCCCGAGCACCACCCGGTAGACGACGAACGGCGTGAAGCTGCCGTGCGCCAGGTACCGCAGCAGCCACGCGATGACGGCGTAGCCCACGGCGAAGGAGATGACCGTCGCCAGCAGGGTCGGCCCCCAGGCGATGTCGCTGCTCATCGACTCCTTGGCCTGGTACAGCCCCGATCCGAGGACGGCCGGGATGGCCAGCAGGAACGAGTAGCGGGCCGCAGC
>JAOPUQ010000466.1 GCA_025963425.1 Modestobacter sp.
CGGAGGTGTCATGCCGCGCTCCCCAACTGGACCCTCATCCTTAGGTTAAGCCTTATAGTTATGTCAACTCGGTCGATGTGGACGAAGTTAGGTGTGCCCGATCGAGGCAGCAAGCACCCTCCTCGGCTCGGCGTGTCCGGAATGGCGGATCTCACCGAACTCCGTCGACCCGTCTGTCACACCAGACTCACGAGCGGTGACGACTTGCGCGTCCACCGTCTCACGTCCGGGTCCAGACCTGGCAGGCGCATCCGACACGCCCGACGACGCCGGGCCCGAAGGTCGATTTCTGCCCGGGCGTGTCCGGCACCCGCCTCCGCGGCGCCGTGCCCAGCACGTCCGGCGGTCCCCGGTCAGCTCCGCGGGACGCGCCCCATCAGGTAGAACTCCTCGTTCGGCGGCACGGCGGCCCAGTGCACGAGCCGGTTGGACAGCGCGAAGAGCGACACGATCGCGCCGACGTCCCAGACGTCGTCCTCGGTGAGGCCGTGTCCGCGCAGCGCGGCCAGATCGGCCTCGACCACGGTCGCGGGCTCCCGCGCCAGGCGCACGGCGACCTCCAGCACGGCGGCCAGCCGGTCGGACACCGGGGCCTTGCGCCAGTCGACGGCCACCTGGTCGGCCAGGTACCGGTCGCGGGCCCGGATGCGCACCAGCGCGCCGTGGGCCACCACGCAGTAGAGGCAGTCGTTGGCGGCGCTGGTGGCCACCACGACGACCTCCCGGTCGGCCTGGCTCAGGCCCGGGGTGTCCTTGTCCATCAGCGCGTCGTGCAGGGCGAAGAAGGCCCGCGCCTCGGCCGGCCGCCAGGCCAGTGCGGCGAAGACGTTGGGCAGGAAGCCACTGGCGTCGGTGACCTCGGCGAAGCGGTCCCGGAGGTCCGTCGGCAGGTCCGCGGCGGCGGCGAGCGGGAAGCGGCTGATCGGTTGCTGGCTCACCCGGTCACTGTGCCGCCCCCGGCGGGCTCAGCGCCCGGCGGGCTCAGACACCCCAAGGCTCGGTAGGCCCCATTAGCGCAGGACGACGGCGTCCGGTGTGCTGACGTCCAGCGTGTCCGCCTCGTCCAGGGTGCCGGCGTCGATCTGGTCGAGCAGCGCGGCCAGCACCCGGGCCTTGCGCGGGGTGGCCTCGGCGCTCCCCCACAGCACGGTGCGGCCGTCGGTGAGGGTGAGCGTCACGTCGTCCGGCGAGCCGGCGGTGACCCCGGTGACCTCGCGCCGGACGTCGGCGGGCAGCGCCACCACCGCACCGAGCGCGGCGGCGGTGGTCGCATCGTCGGGACCGGGCCGGGGCACGGTCAGCGGAACGACGCCGGCGGGGGCGGCGCCGGTGATGGTGCCGAACAGCACTCCCTCGCGATCGACGAGGGACCGGGTGCCGGCCTGGTCGACGACCGCGACCGCGACCCGCTCGACCACGGTGACGACCACGGTGTGCGGCCAGCCGCGGGTCACCTCGACCGAGGCGACCTGGGGCAGCTCGGCGACCCGGGCCGCGGCGGTCCCCGTGTCCACCCGCATCAGCGGCGTCCCGGCGGCGATGCCGGCGACCTGTTCCACCTGGTCGTCGGTCAGCGAACGGACGCCGTCGACCTGGACGGTGCGCACCGCCAGCAGCGGGCTGGCCAGCACCGCCCAGGCCCCGACGGCCACCACGGCCACGATCACCGCGGCGACGGTGAGCAGCCGTCGCCGCGGGTCGGCGCGGCGGCCGGAGCGGCGGCGCCGGGAACGCAGCGAGGTGACCGCGGCGACGCCCACCCCGACCTTCCCCCTGCCCCGCCGGGGCGAGCGGGACCGGTCGCGGGTGGTCGCCGCCCGGCTCACGTGCCTTCCTCGCCGGCGCTCGTCGGCCGCTCTCGCCCGGGCGCTGTGCCGATGGGTGAGCTCGCGAGCTCGCTCACCGGAGCCCGTCCTCCCCCGCGCCGCCCCCCTCGGTCGGCCCGGCTGCGCGCAGCGCCGCGAGCACCTCGGGGCCCACCATCGACACGTCGCCGGCGCCCATGGTGACCACCAGGTCCCCGGACCGGGCCCGGGCGGCCAACGCCGGCGCGGCGGCGGACCAGGACGGCTCGAACAGCACCCGCCCGGCCGGCAGCGGGACCGCGTCGGCGACCAGCGCACCGGTCACGCCGGGGACCGGGTCCTCGCGGGCCCCGTACACGTCCATCACGACGACCTCGTCGGCCAGCCCGAGGGCCTCCCCGAAGCCGGCGGCGAACTCGGCGGTCCGGCTGTAGAGGTGCGGCTGGAAGGCCACCACCAGCCGTCCGTCGCCGACGACCGCACGCGCCGCGCGCAGCTGCGCGCTCACCTCCGTGGGGTGGTGGGCGTAGTCGTCGTAGACCCGCACCCCGGCCGCGGTGCCCTTCAGCTCGAACCGGCGGTGGACGCCGCCGAAGCGGGCCAGGCCGCCCAGCAGACCGGCGGCCGGAAGCCCGAGCTCCAGGCCGGCCAGCAGGGCGGCGGCGCTGTTGAGGGCCATGTGCGCCCCGGGCAGCTGGATCTGCACCGGCCCGAGCGGCCGGCCGTCCAGCACGGCGGTGTACCGCGTCCCGTCCGGTCCGACCTCGAGGTCGGACAGCCGCAGGTCGGCGTCCGGGCCCAGGCCGTAGGTGCGCACCCGCGCGGCCGTGGGGACTCCCCGCAGCCGGGCGGCTCCCGGGTCGTCGGCGCACAGCACGACGAAGCCGTCCGCGTGCACCGTGGTCAGGAAGGTGTCGAACGCCGCCTCGACCGCGGCGAGGTCGCCGTAGTTGTCCAGGTGGTCGGCCTCGACGTTGGTGACGATCGCGCCGAAGGGGGCCAGCAGCAGGAACGAGCGGTCACTCTCGTCGGCCTCGGCGACGAAGACGTCGCCCTCCCCGGCGTGCGCGTTCGAGCCGGACTCGTTGAGGTCCCCGCCGATGGCGAAGGACGGGTCCGCGCCGCAGGCCTGCACCGCCACGGTGAGCATCGAGGTGGTCGAGGTCTTGCCGTGGGTGCCGGCCACCGCGACGCTGCGCCGTCCGGCCATCACCGCGGCCAGCGCGACGGCCCGCGGCAGCACCCGCAGCCCGCGCGCGCGGGCGGTGGCCAGCTCGGGGTTGTCCGCGCGGATGGCGGTGGAGACCACGACGGTGTCGGCGGAGCCCAGGTGGGCCGCGTCGTGCCCGACCACCACCCGGGCGCCGAGGGCCGCCAGCGCCCGCAGCGTCGGGCTCTCCCGCCGGTCGCTGCCGGAGACGGGGACCCCGCGGGCCAGCAGGATGCGGGCGATGCCGCTCATGCCGGCACCGCCGATGCCGATGAAGTGCACCGCGCCCAACTCGGACAGCGAGGGGATCGGGTCGCGCCAGGCGGCGACGTCAGCGGCGCTCACGCCATCCCCCCGGCCACCTGCAGCACGATGTCCGCGAGCCGGTCGTCGGCGTCCGGTGAACCGGCCGCCTTCGCGTGTGCCGCGTAGCCGGCCAGCGCCGCCGGGTCGGTGACCAGCGGCAGCAGGTGCGCCGAGAGCCAGGACGGCGACAGCTCGGCATCCTCGACCAGCAGTCCCCCGCCGGCCGCGACCAGGGGCTGGGCGTTGCGCCGCTGCTCCCCGTTGCCGATCGGCAGCGGCACGAAGATCCCGGGCAGGCCCACCGCGGACAGCTCCGCCACGGTGACCGCCCCCGATCGGCACAGCGCCAGGTCGGCCGCGGCATAGGCGAGGTCCATCCGCTCCAGGTAGTCGACGACCACGTAAGGCGCCTCACCCGGCGCGCGGGCCGGCACCGTCACGTCGGTGTTCCTGGGGCCACGGGCGTGCAGCACCTGGACACCGGCCCCGGTGAGCGCGTCGGCGGCCCCGGCGGCGGCCCGGTTCAGCGACGCCGCACCCTGCGAGCCGCCGAAGACCAGCAGCGTCGGGCGATCGGCGTCCAGGCCGAAGTGCGCCCGCGCCTCCGCCCGGAGACCGGCACGGTCCAGCGAGGTCAGCTGCGGCCGCAGCGGCATGCCCACGTGCTCGGCACCGCGCAGGGGGGTGCCCGGCACGGTCACCGCGACCCGGGCGGCGAAGCGCGCACCCACCCGGTTGGCCAGCCCCGGCAGGGCGTTCTGCTCGTGCACGACGACCGGGACGGAGTCGCGGCGCGCGGCCAGGTAGGCCGGCAGGGCGACGTAGCCACCGAAGCCGACCACCACGTCGGCGCCGAGTTCGCGCAGCAGGGCCCGGGTCTCGGCCACCGACCGCCGGACCCGGCCGGGGACCCGGAGCAGGTCGAGCGTGGGCTTGCGGGGCAGCGGCACGGGCGGGATGAGCCGGAGGTCGTAGCCGCGGGCCGGGACCAGCCGGGTCTCCATGCCACGGGCGGTGCCCAGGCAGGTGACCCGCGGCGTCCCGCCGGCGGCGTCGGTACGACGGGTCAGCGCGTCGGCGAGGGCGAGCATCGGCTCGATGTGCCCGCCGGTGCCGCCGCCGGCGAGCACGATGGACAGCGGGTGTCGCGGGCTGGTCGGCCCGGGGTCGGGCTGGGGGTGGCTCACTGCGGACGTCCTGGCCGTTCCGTTCTCGGAGGGTGGGACCGGGACGCCGGTCGCCCGCGGACGGCGGGCGGTTCCCCGGCACCGGTGCGGCCGCGGGGCACCGGTCCACCCTGCTGGGTCAGCGGGGCGATCAGTGCTCCAGGGGCGGGCGGCCGGTTGCGGAGCGGCGGGCGGTCACCGGCGGGGAGCCGGCCGCGGACAGTCTGCCGGTCACGACGGGCGGTCTGCTCGGCCGGGGTGGGCTGGCGGACCGGACGCGGTGGGCGGGCGACAGCCGGGCTGCCGTCGGCCCGCCGGGCAGCCGG
>JAOPUQ010000306.1 GCA_025963425.1 Modestobacter sp.
GCGGCGGCTCCGACCGGGGCGAGCCCGTCCGCCGCCGCCCCGACCGGCAGCTCCCGGGCCGCCACCCCGTCGGGCACCCGGGGGTCGACGAGCGCGCCGGCGACGACGTCGTCCGCGGGCGCCGGCAGCACCTCGGGCAGCGCGGCACCGAGCTCGGCCGGCAGCACGGCGGGCAGCAGCACCGCGGCCAGCAGCTCGGCGGCGTCCAGCTCGTCGCCCGCGAGCACCGCGCCGGCCCCGGGTGGCAGCAGCACCTACCCGCCCACCGGTGCGTTCGGGCTGACCTCGATCACCCCGACGCGGGTGAGCGTGGACGGCGGCACCCGGGTCACCATCACCGGCAGCGCCATCCCGGCCAATGCCCAGGTGCGCATCGGCCTGACCACCCCGGCGGTGGTGTCCACGGTGTCCACGACGCGGCTGGTGTTCACCACCCCGGCGCTGGTGGCCGGCAGCTATGACGTGTACGTGTCCATCCCGGGCGGGTCGCAGTCGTCGGTGCTGACCGGCGGCCTGACCTACCTCGCGAACAGCAGCGCACCGTCCTCCTCGGCGGCGAGCACCACCGCGAGCAGCACGCCGGGCAGCACGGCGACCGCCGGGCCGGCGACGCCGACCTGGGTGACCGGGCCGCACGGTGAGCGGCTGGTCCGCTCGGCGCTGTTCGGCTCGCTCGGGCCGTCGATCTGGAAGGTCAACTGCGCGTCGTCGTGCAGCGGACTGGCGGTCTGACGGCCGCGGGCTGACCGGCGGCCGCCCGGCCGGCGGTCAGCCCTCCGCGCTCAGGTCTCCCGCAGCGGACTCCTCCGCACCGAAGTCCTCCGGGACGGGGATGCCCAGCAGGCCCAGCAGCCGGACGACGGTGTCCTCCACGACGTCGTCGGCCGGCTGCTGGCCGGCGTGCTCGGCGAGCAGGGGGCGGACGTCCTCGGCCCGCGGGGCCCGGCCCAGCGTCCCGGTCGCCCAGCCGCGGAACGCCTCGACCTCGGCCGGGACGTCGACCGGCTTGCTGGCCTCGGGGTCACCGAAGTAGTCCCGTGGCTGGTGGCCGAGGTAGAACCGGCCGAGCCCGGCCGGCGCCGGGCGGTAGTCGATCGTCGCGATGTCGCTGTCGTGGACGTCGACGACGAGTTCGGGGCCGGTGCCGCTGCGCTGCTGCCACTGACCGTCGCGGTAGATGAAGGTGCCGAAGTAGCCCACGGCGACCATCCTGCCCTGCGGCCTCGACGGGATCCGGTACGAGGCGGACTTCCGTCGGCGGTGGCGATCGGAATCGCGGCGCTGACCGGCGTCGGACGCGGTCAGGCGCGCTCGGCGGGCTCCTGCCCGGTCGTCGTCGGGGCGTCCTCGGGCCGGTCCTTGAGGAAGAGGTACCAGTAGGAGGTGGCCACGAAGATCACGGCGCCGACCAGGTTGCCCGCGCCGGCCAGCAGCCAGTTGACGACCGTGTTGCCCCAGCCGACGCCCGGGACGCCGGCGAAGATCGCGGCGGGCAGGAAGAACATGTTGGCGACGACGTGGTCGAAGCCCATCGCCACGAAGGCCATGATCGGGAAGAAGATCGCCAGGATCTTGCCCGAGACGTTGGTCGCGGCCAGCGACATCCACACCCCGAGGCAGACCAGCCAGTTGCAGCCGACCCCGCGCAGGAAGACCTGCCAGGCCGATTCACCGGCCGCCTTGCTCTGGGCGATCGACGCCAGCCGGGCGAAGGTGAGCCCGGGGCCGCCGCTGGCCCCGGGCTGCCCGATGACGCCGGTCTGGACGGCGAGGAAGTAGGCGACGAAGACCGCGCCGACGAGGTTGCCGATCAGCACGAGGGTGAGGTTCTTGGCCACGTCGCCCAGGTCGATCTTGCCGCGCATGGCGCCCAGCGGGACCAGCATCATGTTGCCGGTCGCCAGGTCCGAGCCGGCGATGACCACCAGGACCAGGCCGAGGGTGAAGGCGGCGCCCATGAACAGCGTGGGCAGCGTGCCCCAGGTGCCCGGGTCCAGCCCGGAGGAGACGGTGATGGCGACCAGCGCCCCGAAGGCGATGTAGGCGCCGCCGAGGAAGGCGCTGACCAGCACCCGGTCCCAGGTGCGGTGGGTCTTCTTCGCCCCGGTCTCGGCGGCGACCTGGGCCATCTCCGCTGGTTCACGTGCGGTCATGTCTGTCTCCGGGGGATCGCCGGCGGGCCCTGGGCTCGGGCCCGCGGTCAGCCTCGCGGAGCAGTCGCCGACGCGCCAGGGGAGAGTGTCGGGGTGCGCGGATACGACGTTCTCGTGGTGGGGCTGGGCGGGATGGGCAGCGCCGCGGCCGCGCACCTGGCCGGCCGCGGCCGGCGGGTGCTGGGCCTGGAGCGCTTCGGGCCGGCGCACGACCGTGGGTCCAGCCACGGCGGGTCGCGGATCACCCGGCAGTCCTACTTCGAGGACCCCGCCTACGTGCCGCTGCTGCTGCGGTCCTACGAGCTGTGGTCGCAGCTGGCGGCCGACTCCGGCGCCGACGTGATCAGGCTGACCGGCGGCCTGTACTCCGGGCCGCCGGACAGTGACCTGGTGGCCGGCGGCCTGCGCGCGGCCCGGGAGTGGGACCTGCCGCACGAGCTGCTGGACGCCGCGGAGATCCGCCGCCGGTTCCCGACCCTGGCCCTGCCCGAGGGCCAGGTGGGGCTGTACGAGGAGGCCGCGGGCTTCGTCCGCCCCGAGGTCACCGTCGCCGCGCACCTGGACGTCGCCGCGCGCCGCGGTGCGCAGCTGCACTTCGACGAGCCGGTGCTCGAGTGGGCGGCGACGGCGGACGGCGGCGTGCGGGTCACCACCGCGGCCGGCGCGTACACCGCGGGGCAGCTGGTCATCTGCCCCGGCGCCTGGGCGCCGGAGCTGCTCGCCGACCTCGGGCTGCCGCTCACCGTGGAGCGGCAGGTCATGTACTGGTTCCAGCCCGCCGGGGGAGTGGGCCCCTACGACCCGGCGCGGCACCCGGTCTACATGCACGAGGACGCCGCCGGCACGCAGGTCTACGGCTTTCCGGCGATCGACGGGCCGGACGGTGGCGCGAAGGTCGCCTTCTTCCGCCGCGGCGTGGTGTGCACGCCGGAGACGATCGACCGGCAGGTGCAGCCGGCGGAGGTCGAGGCGATGGCCGGGCGCCTGGCCGGGGTGCTGCCCACGCTGCCCGGCCGGTTCCTCAGCGCGGCGACCTGCATGTACACGACGACGCCCGACCAGCACTTCGTGATCGCCCGGCACCCGGAGCTGGCGCAGGTGACGGTGGCCTGCGGGTTCTCCGGGCACGGCTTCAAGTTCGTGCCGGTGGTCGGCGAGATCCTGGCCGACCTGGTCACCACCGGGACGACGGCGCACCCGATCGGCCTGTTCGACCCGCGTCGCCCGGCGCTGCGCTGACCCGCGGACTGGCGCCCGGGTACCCGGGCACGGGAGGCTCGCCCCCGAATCGACGGAGACGGGGTGTGCGGTGAAGTTCGTGGTCCTGATCGTGCTGGTCGTGGTGGTGCTGGTCCTGATCGGCCGGGCGCGGAGCGACCGTCGGCCGGTGCGGCGCGACACCTCGCGCGGCAGCAGCGGGAACGGGGGGACGGCGGCGTTGCGGCCCGGGAACGGCGGGGCGTCCGGGCACGGCCACTCCGGCGGCTCGCATTCCGGCTCTCGTTCCGGCTCTCATTCCGGCTCGGACTCCGGTTCCGGCTCGGACTCCGGGTCCGACGGGGGGTCGGGCGGGAGCGGTGGCTCCGACGGTGGGGGCGGCGGCGCCTGAGCCGGTCGTCGTCCAGGCGTCAGCCGTTGCCCCGTCCGTTGCCTCGGCCGTTGCCCCACCCGTTGCCGTTGTTGCCGTTGCCCCGGCCGTTCCAGCTGCCGTTCTCGGCCGCGCCCTGGTCCTCGTCCGGCTCGTCCTCGTCCGGCTCCTCGGTGGCGTCGCCGCCGGCTGGCGGGGCGGGGACCACCGGCGGGGCGACGGTGGTGGGCACGGGTGGCGCGACGGCATGGGTGAGCGTCACCGCGGTGCCCGGCGTGAGGTCGCCGACCGGGTCGAGGGAGATGACCTGGCCGTCGGGGACGTCGGCGGTCTGCAGCGGGCGAAGCGTCACCTGGAGCCCGCGCCCGGTGAGCTCGGCCTGGACCTCGGCGAACGGCCGGCCGACGTAGTCACTCGGGGTCAGGGCGATCCGCTGCACGGTGGGGGCGGCGCTGGTCGTCGTCGGCGCCGCCGTGGTGGTCGTCGGGGTCGGTGTCGCGCCGTCGGCCGAGGTCGTGGTGCCGCCGGTCAGCTGCAGCCCACCGAAGACGACGGCGGCCAGGACCAGCAGGGCGAGCAGGGGCACGAGCAGCCGGCGACGCCGCCGTCCGTCGTCGTGCGCGGGCTCGGCCTGTGCCGTCGCGATGGGCGCGGTCGGGTTCGGCGGGAGGGCTCCGACGGCCGGGAGGGCGCCGACGGCCGGGAGGACCGCCGTCCGGGTGGCGGGGACGGCCCCGGCGAGCGGGCGACCGGCGATGACGTCGTCCACGGCGGCGCGGAAGGCGGCGCCGTCGGGGAAGCGCTCGGCGGGGTCCTTGGCGAGGGCGCGGTCGACCAGCCGGCGGACCGGCTCGGGGACGTCGTCCGGAAGTGGGGCGGGGGTCTCGCGGATCTGCATGAGCGCGATCTGGACGGAGTTCTCGGCCTCGAAGGCCCGGCGTCCGGAGAGGGCCTCGTAGGCGACCATGCCGAGGGCGTAGACGTCGCTGGCCGGGGTGGCACGGGCGCCCTGGGCCTGCTCGGGGGAGAGGTAGTGCGCCGTCCCGATGACCTGGCCGGTCTGGGTGAGCGGAACGCTGGAGGCCGACATCGCGACGCCGAAGTCGGTGATCTTGACGCGGCCGTCGGAGCCGAGGAGCACGTTGCCCGGCTTCACGTCGCGGTGGATGACCCCGGCCTCGTGCGCGGCGGCGAGGCCGGCGGCGCTCTGCCGGACGACGTCGAGGGTGCGGTCGGCGGACAGCCGGCGCTCGCGGGCCAGCAGTCCGGACAGCGACTCGCCGCGCACGAGCTCCATCACCAGGTACGCGAGGTGCTCGCCGGCGTCGGTACCGGGGGAGACCTCGCCGTAGTCGAAGAGCGTGGCGATGTTCGGGTGCACCAGGCCCGCGGACAGCTGGGCCTCGGCGCGGAAGCGGGCCAGGAACGTCGCGTCGCCGGTGTACTCACTGCGCAGGACCTTCACCGCGACGTCCCGGTTCAGCACCGTGTCGCGGGCCTGCCAGACCTGTCCCATGCCGCCCGTGGCGATCAGGTCGCCCAGCTCGTAGCGACCACCGAAGGTGCGGCCCCTCGGTTCCACGACGGTCCTCCTGCTGGCTCGGTCGGCGTCCAGGGCGGACGCCGGCTCGGGATGACCATCCCATCAAGCCGCTCCGGCGGCAGATCCGCGGTACCTGATCGGGGGAGTGACCACCCGTGCGGACGGTGCGGCCCGGCCGAGTTCCTCAGCCGGTGGCCGCCAGCCGGGCGTAGACGATGACGTTGGCCCGGTAGTCGCCGGAGTCCTCGTCGAAGCTGCCGCCGCAGGTGATGAGCCGCAGGCCGGCGTGGTCGATGTCGCCGTAGACCTCGTCGGTGGGGAAGTCGTCCTTGGCGTGCTCCTCGACCCGCTCGACCCGGAAGGTCGCGACCGTGCCGTCCGCCCGGCTGACGACGATCTCGTCCCCGGGGAGGAGCTCGCGCAGCCCGTAGAAGGCGCCGGGGTCGCCGCCCCAGTCGACGTGGCCGGCCAGGACGGCGGGCCCGAGCTGGCCGGGGGTGGGGCTGCGGTCGTACCAGCCGACGGGGTAGGCGCCGGGCGGGACCTCCATCGAGCCGTCGCGCTCGAGGCCGAGGTCCATCACGCGGGAGGTGACGCCGAGGACCGGTATCTGCACCCGCACCGGTTCGCTCGCCGGCAGCTGGATCACGGGGGACGCCGGCTCGGTGATGGAGATCCGGGCCGGGTCCGGCGCGGGAACCGGGGCGCTGACCGGGTCGGCGACGACCGCGACGGGGACGTCCAGCCGAGCGGGGCCGGGTCCGTCCGAGGGCGCGAAGACGATGGTCGCCGCGCCGGCGGCCGCGAGCACCACGGACGTCCCTGCCCACGCACGTGCGGCGCGGGGCCGGGGTGCGCGGTGTCGGGACCGGTCGTAGCGGGTGACCCGAGGGGCCAGGAGGCCGAGGTCGAGTTCCTGGCCGGCGGCCGCCCCGGCAGGTGCCAGGGGCGGGGGATAGCACCCCACGATGCGCAGCGGACCACCCGCCCCGTCCTCGTCTTCGAGGGCGGGGCAGGTGGCCTCGGCTGGGCGGTGCCGCACGTGCTGTCGGTCAGGCGGTGGCGCGGGAGCTGCGCCGGGCGGCCACCGCGGCGCCGCCGGCTGCGACGAGGGTGACGCCGCCGAGGACGTAGGGCAGGGCGCTGCCCTCGTCGGAGGAGCTGCCGTCCCCGGCGGCGACGGCGCCGGCGGGCCGGGTGGAGACCTGCGCGGCACCGATGACCGTGTTGTCCTCGCTGGTGGCCTGGGCCCCGCTGGTGCCGGGGAGGGTCTCGCAGGCGATGCCGTCCTTGTCCTGGTCCAGGTTGTTGGGGTCGCTCGGGTTGCTGACGAGCACGGCCTGCGCCTCGGCCTGGGTGGCGAAGTCGCTGCAGTTGAGGTCGGCGGCGTTGGCGGTGCCGGAGAAGCCGAAGGACAGGGCAGCGGTGATCAGGACACCAGCTGCTGCGGTGGTGCGACGACGCATGATTTCTCCCGGGACGTGGTCTGGTGAGACCTCGTCAGCGTGCGGCAGTCACCGCTCGACGCCGGCTCTTCCGGATGAGCGCGTCGTGAAAGCTGTGCGTCCCCTGTTTGGCAACTGCTGTTGTTGTATTGCGCACTCCCACCTGTGCCGCGACAGCCCCGCCGCCCCGGCCAGCGCCAGCTGCGTGACCGCCCCACACCGCCGCGGTGGGGGACCGCCACAGGTGCCAGGCGCAGGCAGGCACTTCGGCGGCCGGCAAGGACAGCGGGTGACTGCTCGGCCTCCGGCTGCACCCTCCCGGACGGCGAGCGTGTCAGCGCCGTCCGGTGCCTTGACCGCCGCACCGACACTCGGGACGCTGGCCGTCCCACCTGAGGAGGCTGCCATGAGCCGCAGCGACATCGAGGCCTCGAACGACATCTTCGCCCGGGGCATGGCCGAGGGGGACGCCGCGGCGGTGGCGTCGCTCTATGCGCCCGACGCCCGGCTGCTGCCGCCGGGTTCCGAGGCGCTGACCGGTCCGGCGATCGAGACGTTCTGGAAGGAGATGCTCAGTTCCGGCGTCTCCGGCGGGTCGCTCAGCACGCTGTCGGTCGAGGAGCTCGGGGACACGGCGATCGAGGAGGGGCAGTACGAGATCCAGGCCGGGGGTGCGGTCGTCGACACCGGCAAGTACGTCGTGGTCCACCGGCGGCAGCCCGACGGCTCGTGGAAGTACGGCGTGGACATCTGGAACTCCAGCCGGCCGCCCACGGCGCCGCCGCCGGAGTAACGGGCGGCCCCGCGAAGGGCTCAGTGCACCGTTCCGCCCAGGTTGATCAGCACCACGCCGACGACGACCAGCAGGATGCCGGCGAACTGCCACGCGCTGAGCGACTGGTGCAGCAGGAACACCCCGATCGCCAGCACGAACAGGGTGCCCAGCCCGGCCCAGATGGCGTAGGCGATCCCGATGGGCAGGCTCTTCACCACCTGCGCCAGCAGGGTGAACGACAGCCCGTAGGACCCCAGGACCGCCACCGTCGGCCACAGCCGGGTGAAGCCGGCGGTGCGGGGCAGCAGCGACGTGGCGATGACCTCCGCGGCGATGGCGCAGACCAGCATCACGTAGGTCAGGGCCACGGACGCGCGTCCGGCTCGATGATCGCCAGCAGGTGTCCCATCCGGTCGCGCTTGGTGCGCAGGTAGCCGACGTTCTCGGCGGTGACGTGGGTGGGCAGGGAGACCCTGCCGGTGATCGTCAGACCGTAGCCCTCCAGCCCGGCGCGCTTGGCCGGGTTGTTGGTCAGCAGCCGCATGGTGCGCACGCCCAGGTCGACCAGGATCTGCGCGCCGGTGCCGTAGTCGCGGGCGTCGGCGGGCAGCCC
>JAOPUQ010000333.1 GCA_025963425.1 Modestobacter sp.
GAACACCCGCAGGGTCGGGTTGTCCGGCCGGGCGTAGCCGTCGGCGCCCTGCCAGCCCGGAGGCTGGTCACCGAGGTGGTAGGGCGCGGCGAACACCGGCGAGGGCCGCAGCGGGGTGCCGGGCACGGCCGGGTCGTCGCCGGCGTGCACGAGGCGGGTCCCGTCGCCCAGCGGGGAGTCCGAGGGCGGGCCGGACGGTTCAGCGGTGGTCACGCAGGTTCCTCTGGTTCGGTGGCCGGCGTCCCGGAGGGCTACTCGGGCTTCGCCTCGCGGGACATCATCTCGCGCACCATCTGACCGGCCGATTCGCCCTCGTGACAGACGCGGACGACGGCCTCGGTGATCGGCATGTCCACCCCGTGCGCGCGGGCCAGGTCGAGCACCGAGCGGCAGCTCTTCACGCCCTCGGCGGTCTGCCGGGTCGTCCGCTGGACCTCCGCCACCGACATGCCCCGGCCGATCCGCTCGCCGAAGGTCCGGTTGCGCGACAGCGGGGACGAGCAGGTGGCCACCAGGTCGCCGAGGCCGGCCAGCCCCGCGAACGTGCCCGGCTCGGCCCCCAGTGCCAGCCCGAGCCGCGTGGTCTCGGCCAGCCCGCGGGTGATCAGCGAGGCTCGGGTGTTGTCACCGAAGCCCATTCCCTCGGTGATGCCGACCGCCAGCGCGATGACGTTCTTCACCGCGCCCCCGAGCTCGCAGCCCACCAGGTCGGTGTTCGTGTACGGGCGGAAGTAGCGGGTGTGACAGGCCGCCTGCAGCGCCTCGGCGCGATCGGTGTCGACACAGGCGATCACCGTGGCGGCGGGCTGCTCCTCGGCGATCTCACGGGCCAGGTTCGGCCCCGACAGCGCCGCCACCCGGTCGGCGGAGGCGCCGGTCACCTCCCGGACGACCTCGCTCATCCGCTTCGTCGTCCCCAGTTCGACGCCCTTCATCAGCGACAGCAGCGTCGCCTCCGGCGGCAGCAGCGGCGCCCAGTCGGAGAGGTTCTCCCGCAGCGACTGGGAGGGCACCGACAGCACCACCACGTCGGCCCCGGCGAGCGCCTCGGCCGCATCGGCGGTGGCCCGGACGCCGTCGGGCAGCCGGATGCCGGGCAGGTAGTCGGCATTCTGCCGGGTCTCGGTGATGGCGGCGGCGAGCCCGGGACGGCGGGCGTAGAGCACCACGTCACCCCCGGCGTCGGCCAGCACCTTGGCGAAGGTGGTCCCCCAGGACCCGGCGCTGAGCACCGCGGCGCGCGTCACGCGGCGTCGCCGGGGACATCGCCGGGCAGCTCGCGACGCGGGCGCGGGTGGAACGCCGCCGGCGGCTGCTCGCCGCGCAGCTCGGCGAGCTGGTCGCGCACCTGGACCATCAGCCGGTCGGTGACCTCGCGCAGCAGCTCGCCGCTCAGCGGCTGGCCCGCCCGGACCCGGGCGCGCAGGTCGGACAGCTCGACCGGCTCCCCGACCAGGTAGTCCGCCGGCGTCCGCAGCCGCAGGTGGAGCTTCCGGGAGTGGTAGTCGTGCACCCGCTGGGGACCCCACTGAGCGACCGGCAGGACGGGGGCCTCGGTGGTCAGCGCCAGCCGGGCGACGCCGGTGCGGGCCTCCATGGGCCACCAGTCCGGGTCACGGGTCACCGAGCCCTCCGGGTAGATGACGACGACGTCCCCGGCGTCCAGCGCGGACTTCGCGGCGTGCACCGAGGAGCCGGCCGCAGTGGAGCCGCGGGACACCGGGATCTGGCCGGCCGCGCGCAGGACCGTGCCGGCCGGTCCCACGAAGACCGAGTCCTTGGCCAGGAAGTGCGGCACCCGCCCGGCGTCCCAGACCAGCCGGGCACAGGCGAGCGGATCGAGGATCGAGACGTGGTTGGCGACCAGGAGCACCCCGCCCGTGGGCGGGATCCGGGACTGGTGCCGGTAGCGCAGCGCGAACAGCAGCTCCGCCACCGGGTAGACGACCACCACGCACAGCCGCAGCGCCCACGGCACGGGGCGCCGGCTCTGCCGTCGCGGCGGCCGCGGGGCGTGCCCGCCGTCGGCGGCGGTGGCGGCCAGCTCCTGCGGCACCTGACACCTCTTCCGGTCTCGACGGGTGGTGCAGCTCATGATCGTGCTCCCTGCCTGCTCCGGGGTCCGCACTGGCCCCCGCTCAGGTCGGGAGCGCGTCGGCGAGCTGCTGCGGGCGCCGGGCGAGGAAGATCTCCGCCGGCCCCGGGGAACGGGGCCGGGGGCCGTGCTCATCGCAGGAGCTCCTGTCGGGGGTGGCCGGGGCCCGGCTGGGCGGCGCGACCGCGGGCGGTCCGGTGTGCTGAGCTTCCCAGGTGCAGGGACGGTCGGTGCGGCGGTGGTCGGTGGTGGTGCCGGCCAAGCGGCTCGCCGTCGCCAAGACCCGGCTGCGCCCGCTGACCGACGGGGTGGACGGCGGTCATCCCGAGCTGGTGCTGGCGCTGCTGGCCGACACCGTCGCCGCGATCACCGCCTGCCCGGCGGTGGGCGACGTCGTGGTGGTGACCGACGACCCGCGGGCCGCCGCCGTGGTCACCGCGCTGGGCGCGCGGACCGTCGGTGACGTGCCCGACCGGGGGCTCAACGCCGCGCTGGTGCACGGCGCCGGCACCGCCGGGACCGGCCCGGTGGCCGCCGTCTCCTCCGACCTGCCGGCGCTGCGGCCCGAGGAGCTGGCCGGTGCGCTGGCCGAGGCCGACCGGCTGGCCGCCGCC
>JAOPUQ010000387.1 GCA_025963425.1 Modestobacter sp.
GATGCCCCGCACCCGCCCCGCGCCCGCCGACGGCCTGCCGGCGCAGCGCGCCCCCGACCGGGCGACCCGGCTGGCCCTGGCCGTCGAACGGGACGGCCCGACCTGCATCTGGTGCGGCCGGGAGCTGACCGGTCTGGTCCACCCGACGACCGAGCACGTGGTGCCCCGGGTCAAGGGCGGCCCCTCGTGGCCGGAGAACGAGGTCGCCGCCTGCCGCCGCTGCAACGCCGCGCGTGGCCACACCAGCCCGGTGCAGTGGCTGGCCGAGTGCCGGGGCCGGGGGTGGACACCTGACGAGACGCGGCTGACCCGGGCCCTGGAGTCACTGGCCGCCGCCATCGCCCGGCGGGGCGGGCAGCGGCGGGCCCGCCCCTACCTGGACGCCCAGCTGCGCCGGCTGCGCCGCTCGGACTCCCACGGTTGCCCGGACCCCTCCGGACGGCTCCCCGCGTAGCCTCGCTGGGCGTGACGAGTCCCCAGCCGCAGCCCGCCGTCGGCACGGTGCGGCAGATCTCGGTCTACCCGGTGAAGTCCCTCGCGGGCCGAACCCAGGACGCCGTCGAGGTCGGGCCGGCCGGGCTCGCCGGCGACCGGGCGTACTCCGTCGTGGACGCCACGACGGGGGAGCGGGTGACGGTGAAGACGACGCCACAGATGCGCGAGGTGGTGGCCACCGGGGACGCCGAGGCGGACACCGTGACCCTCGCCGCGGTGCTCGGCCGCCCGGTCCGGCTGGCCGCCTCCACGGCCGGCCCGCAGGTCGACGCCGCTGCGGTGCACCTGGTGTCGCGGCAGGCGATCGCCCGGGCCGCCGAGGGCGAGGTGCCCGACGGCTGCTCGGCGGAGGACCCGCGCGCCAACCTCCTGCTCGACCTCCCCGCGGGTGTCGACGAGCGGACCTGGGTCGGCCGCCGGCTGCACGTGGGGGAGGTGGTGCTGGACGTCGTCCGCACCCCGAAGCACTGCCTCGGCGTCTACGCCGAGGTGCGCGTGCCCGGCCGGGTCGCCGCCGGTGACCCCGTCCGCCTGGCCGGCCCGGCGGACTGAGCGCGCGGCGGCCACACCGGCCGGGACGCCACCGTGCTCGACCAGCGGTGCGCGGTGGCGGACGGGCCGGTGTTCGTCCCGGCTGGGGAAGTCCGACGAGGACCGGCGGCTCCGCGCACTAGTCTCGGAGTCCGGATCGTCTGCCGCGGACCCTCCCGACCCCGGCCCCACCTCACCACCCACAGGAGCTCCTCGTGTCCACCGCGCCCTCGCCTCCCGCCACCGCCCCGATCCGGGTGCCGGCCGGGACGACGGCCCAGCAGGCACTCAA
This sequence comes from Modestobacter sp., assembly GCA_025963425.1. GTDB lineage: Bacteria > Actinomycetota > Actinomycetes > Mycobacteriales > Geodermatophilaceae > Modestobacter. The sequence continues at coordinate 1,319 of JAOPUQ010000387.1, forward strand.
GGACGCCGGGGTGCCCCTCAAGGGGCCCGACGGCGCCGTCGTCGTCCGGGAGCTGGCCTCCGGCGACCTGAAGGACCTGGCCTGGACCCCGGACGCCGACGCCGAGGTCGAGCCCGTCTCCGCCGCCAGCGCCGACGGTCGCGCGGTCATCCGGCACTCGACCGCGCACGTGCTGGCCCAGGCGGTGCAGGACCTGTTCCCGGGCACCCGGCTGGGGATCGGCCCGCCGGTGGAGAACGGCTTCTACTACGACTTCGACCCCGAGCGGCCCTTCACCCCGGAGGACCTGCAGGCGCTGGAGAAGCGCATGCAGGCGATCGTGAAGCAGGGGCAGCACTTCGCCCGCCGGGAGATCGGCGACGACGAGGCCCGGGCGGAGCTGGCGCACGAGCCGTACAAGCTCGAGCTGATCGGGCTCAAGGGCGGCGCCGGCGACACCGAGGGCGCCGACGTCGAGGTGGGCGGTGCCCAGCTGACCATGTACGACAACCTCGACCCGCGCAGCGGCGAGCGGGTCTGGACCGATCTGTGCCGCGGCCCCCACCTGCCGCGCACCAGCGCGATCCCGGCCTTCTCCCTGACCCGCAGCGCCGCCGCCTACTGGCGCGGCAACGAGAAGAACAAGCAGCTGCAGCGGGTCTACGGCACCGCGTGGGAGAGCAAGGACGCGCACAAGGGCTACCTGGAGCACCTCGCCGAGGCCGAGCGGCGCGACCACCGCCGGCTGGGCGTCGAGCTGGACCTGTTCAGCTTCCCCGACGAGATCGGCTCCGGTCTGGCGGTCTTCCATCCCAAGGGCGGTGTGGTGAAGCGGGAGATGGAGGACTACGTCCGTCTCCGGCACATCGAGGAGGGCTTCCAGTACGTGGGCACGCCGCACATCAGCAAGGGCGGCCTGTTCGAGACCTCCGGGCACCTGCCGTACTACGAGGACACCATGTTCCCGGCCATGGACCTGGAGAACAGCAAGTACTACCTCAAGGCCATGAACTGCCCGATGCACAACCTGATCTTCCGGTCGCGCGGGCGGTCCTACCGTGAGCTGCCGCTGCGGCTGTTCGAGTTCGGCTCGGTCTACCGGTACGAGAAGTCCGGCGTCGTCCACGGCCTGACCCGGGTGCGCGGGCTGACCCAGGACGACTCGCACAGCTACGTGACCGCCGAGCAGGCCCCGGGTGAGATCCGCCACCTGCTGGCCTTCGTGCTGGGCCTGCTGCGCGACTTCGGCCTGGACGACTACTACCTGGAGCTGTCCACCCGAGGCGAGTCCGACAAGTTCATCGGCTCCGACGAGGAGTGGGCGGTCGCCACCGCCGTGCTGGAGGAGGCGGCCCGGGAGACCGGGCTGGAGCTCGTGCCCGACCAGGGCGGTGCGGCGTTCTACGGCCCGAAGATCTCCGTCCAGGCCCGCGACGCCATCGGCCGCACCTGGCAGATGTCGACCATCCAGTACGACTTCAACCAGCCCGCGCGGTTCGGTCTGGAGTACAGCGCCGCCGACGGCACCCGCCAGCAGCCGGTGATGATCCACTCGGCCAAGTTCGGGTCGATCGAGCGGTTCTTCGGCGTCCTCACCGAGCACTACGCCGGCGCCTTCCCGGCCTGGCTGGCGCCGGTCCAGGTGGTCGGCATCCCGATCACCGACGAGCAGGTGCCCTACCTGACCGACGTCGCCCGGCAGCTGCGCCAGCGCGGGATCCGGGTGGAGGTCGACGACTCAGACGACCGGATGCAGAAGAAGATCCGCACCGCCAGCAAGCAGAAGGTGCCGTTCGTGCTGATCGCCGGCGCGACCGACGCCGAGGCCGGCGCGGTGTCCTTCCGCTACCGCGACGGATCACAGCGCAACGGGGTCCCGGTCGCCGAGGCCGTCGAGCAGGTCGTCGCCTGGGTCACCGCCCGGCACAACGCCGACCCGACCGCCGACCCGACCACCGACCCGGTCATCGCGCTCGGCGACACCCCCCTGGTGGCCGGGTGACCGAGGACCCGCAGCCGGACCAGGTTCCCGTCTCGGCCGACGACGGGGGCCCGACCTCGGTCTTCGAACACTTGTGGACGCCCTACCGGATGGCCTACATCCGCGGTGAGGGGAAGCCGACCGGCGACCACGACTGCCCGTTCTGCCTCATTCCGGCGATGAGCGACGAGGACGGGCTGATCGTGGCCCGCGGGGAGACGGTGTTCGCCGTCCTCAACCTGTACCCGTACAACGCCGGCCACCTGATGGTGGTCCCGTACCGGCACGTGCCCGACTACACCGACCTGACCGTCGCGGAGGTCGCCGAGCTGGGGGCCTTCACCCAGACCGCCATGCGGGTGGTCCGGGCGGTCAGCGGCGCGCACGGGTTCAACATCGGGATGAACCAGGGTGCCGTGGCCGGGGCGGGGATCGCCGACCACCTGCACCAGCACGCCGTCCCGCGCTGGGGCGGGGACACCAACTTCATGCCGGTGCTCGGGCTGACCCGGGTACTGCCCCAGGTGCTGGCCGAGACCCGGTCGCTGATGGCCGCCGCCTGGGCCGAGTTCCTGCCCGCCGCCCGGGAGGCCTGAGTGCTCGGCGTCAACCTCCGCCCCGCCGTCGGCCGCTTCTGGGCGCCGGTGGTGTCCGGGCTGGCGCGGGCCGGGGTGACCGCGGACGCGGTGACCCTGACCGGCACCCTCGGCGCGGTCGCCTCCGCGGTGTTCCTCATCGGCAACGGCCGGCTGTTCTGGGGCGCCTTCGCCGTCACCGTCTTCGTGCTGCTGGACATGCTCGACGGGGCGCTCGCCCGGGCCCGCGGCGGCGGCTCGCTGTTCGGCGCGGTGCTGGACTCCACCGGTGACCGGGCCGCCGACGCGGCCATCTTCGCCGCACTGGCCTGGTGGTTCTCCGGCGCCGGCGACAATCGGCTGATCGTGCTGCTGGCCCTGCTGTGCCTGGTGCTCGGCGTGCTCACCTCCTACGTGAAGGCCCGGGCCGAGGGCGTGGGCCTGACCGCCGACGTCGGCGTCGTGGAGCGCACCGAGCGGCTGATCCTGGTCCTGGTCGGCACCGGCTTCACCGGCCTGGGCATCCCCTACGCGCTGCACGTGGCGCTGTGGGTGCTGCTGGCCGGCAGCGCCGTGACCGTCGTACAACGCTTCCTCGCCGTGCGCCGCGGCTCCGCCGGCCGGCGCCTGCCGGAGACACCGGCCCCCTCGGGGCCGTCGGCATCGTGATCCGGGCCGGCGACCTGCGTGAGCGGCTCGCCGACGCCGGTTACGCGGCCGGGTGGGGCGCGGTGAAGCGGCTGCCCGAGCCGGTGGCCCGCGGCGCCTTCGCCGTCACCCTCTTCGTCCTGCTGGACATGCTCGACGG
>JAOPUQ010000393.1 GCA_025963425.1 Modestobacter sp.
GACCGTGATGGACCGGCTGCGCTCGCCCGGCGGCTGTCCGTGGGACGCCGAGCAGACCCACGCCTCGCTGCGCGGGTACCTGCTGGAGGAGGCGCACGAGGCCTACGACGCGATCGTCGACGACGACCCGGTGGCGATGCGCGAGGAGCTCGGCGACGTGCTGCTCCAGGTCGCGTTCCACGCCCGGGTGGCCGCGGAGGCCGACTCCACGCGGCGCTTCGACATCGACGATGTCGCCGGGGACCTGGTCGACAAGCTGGTGCGCCGGCATCCGCACGTGTTCGGCGACGCTGGCCCCCGCGACGTGGCCGCGGTCGAGCGGGGCTGGGACGAGATCAAGAAGACCGAGAAGCAGCGCCGCTCACCGACCGAGGGCGTCTCCCGCTCCCAGCCGGCCACCTCCTGGGGTGCGGCGCTGGCCGGCCGGGCCCGGCGCGCCGGGCTGCCCACCCCGCCGGCCGGCGAGCTCACCGCCACCGACGTGGCCGAGCTGGGCAGCCAGCTGCTCGGCCTGGTGGTGGCCGCCCGCGAACGGGGCTGGGACGCCGAGGACGCGCTGCGCACCGCCGTCCGCCGGTACGCCGACGAGCTGGACGCCGCCGCGCACGCCCGCCTCGCCCAGGCATAGGAAGCTTTCCACCCGGTTTATGCGCCGAAACCGGGTGGAGAGCTTCCTATGCCCGGGTGGCCCGCGGGTCGGAGCCCAGCAGCTGCGGCAGCCAGAAGAGCACCGCCGCCGACAGGGCGGTGGCCAGCAGGAAGCCCCCGAGCCCACTGCCGTCGACGTAGGCCCACAGCAGCCCCAGCACCGGGGCGACGAAGGGGACGACGCCGTCCGCGCGCGCCTGGCGGCCCAGCCCGAGGTCGGTGGCGCCGGGGTCGACGCCGGCCTGCCGGACGTCCCCGCGGGGCGCCCGGGTGCGCAGCCGCCCCGACGGCCAGACCTCCGTGCCCCCGACGATCGGGAGCACCAGGCGGTCGCGGGCCGGGTCGCCGCGCACCTCCAGGGTGGTGTCCGGGGCCAGCCGGTCCAGCTCGGGCGCCCAGTACACCGGGAGCCACCGCAGACCCGACGGGGTGCCCATCTCCAGCCAGCTGCGCACCACCAGGCCCTGCCGGGAGACGACGTGGGTGGCGGTGACGCGGGTGGCCGGCCGGCGACGCAGCCGCGGCCGGGTGACCAGGCGGGCGGCGGTCAGCCCGCCGGCGACCAGCAGGACGGCGACCACCGCCACCAGCCCGAACAGCAGGTCGGCGACCCGGCCGTGCGCGGCGTCCCCGTTGGCGTACACCGGGACGGGGTCGACGGTCACGGCGGGGTCGTACCGGACCAGCAGCGTGGTCCCCGGCAGGACGTCGATCGGGCCGCGCACCACCAGCTCGCCGGTACGCGGCCGCCCGGCGTCGTCACGGAAGACCACGGTCAGGCCGTTCGCCGGCCGGCCGGTGGCGGTGATGGTCGCCTGCGCGGTGCTGCTCGCCGCAGCCAGCGGTGCCTGGGCGTCGGACAGCCGCAGGGCGAGCAGCAGCAGCGCGACAAGCCCCACGACGAGGACCGGGACCAGGCCGAGCAACAGTTGTCCGGCCGCGCGGCGGTGCCGGCGGGGAGCGGGCGGGGTGCTCATCGCCGGTCATCGTCCCAGGCCGGGCCGGGGGGCAGAGCGGCCGACCGGCGCGGGGTGCCGCCGGGCACGCCGGGCTGGCTAGGCTGCTCGCCGTGGCAAGCATCGACGCAGTCGGCGCGCGGGAGATCCTGGACTCGCGCGGAAACCCAACCGTGGAGGTCGAGGTGGCCCTCGACGACGGGACCATCGCGCGCGCCGCGGTGCCCAGCGGCGCCTCCACCGGCGCCTTCGAGGCGGTGGAACTGCGCGACGGTGGGGACCGCTACGGCGGAAAGGGCGTGACCCAGGCCGTCGACGGCGTCCTGGACGTGATCGGCCCGGAGCTGGTCGGCTTCGACGCCGCCGAGCAGCGGCTGGTCGACCAGCGCCTGATCGACCTCGACGGCACCCCGGACAAGTCCCGGCTGGGCGCCAACGCCATCCTCGGGGTCAGCCTCGCGGTGGCCCGCGCCGCGGCCGAGTCCTCCGGCCTGCCGCTGTTCCGCTACGTCGGCGGCCCGTCGGCGCACGTGCTGCCGGTGCCGATGATGAACATCCTCAACGGCGGCGCCCACGCCGACAGCAATGTCGACGTGCAGGAGTTCATGATCGCCCCGATCGGCGCGGCGACCTTCGCCGAGGCGCTGGCCGTGGGCACCGAGACCTACCACGCGCTCAAGTCGGTCCTGAAGAAGCGCGGGCTGTCCACGGGGCTGGGCGACGAGGGCGGCTTCGCCCCGTCGCTGCCGAGCAACCGCGATGCGCTGGACCTGATCGTGGAGGCGGTCGAGAAGGCCGGCTACACCGTCGGCACGGACATCGCCTTCGCCCTGGACGTCGCCGCCACCGAGTTCCACAGCGACGAGGGCTACGCCTTCGAGGGCCGGACCCTCACCTCCGGCGACCTCACTGAGTACTACCGCGGCCTGGTCGACGCCTACCCGATCGTCTCGATCGAGGACCCGCTGTCGGAGGAGGACTGGGACGGCTGGGTGGCGCTCACCGCCGCCCTCGGCGACCGGGTGCAGATCGTCGGCGACGACCTGTTCGTCACCAACCCCACCCGCCTGGCCGACGGCATCGCCCGGGGCGCGGCCAACGCGCTGCTGGTGAAGGTCAACCAGATCGGCACGCTCACCGAGACCCTCGACGCGGTCAACCTCGCCCACCGCGCCGGCTACCGCTCGATGATGAGCCACCGGTCCGGGGAGACCGAGGACACCACGATCGCCGACCTCGCGGTGGCCACCGACTGCGGTCAGATCAAGACCGGCGCCCCCGCCCGCAGCGAGCGGGTCGCCAAGTACAACCAGCTGCTGCGCATCGAGGAGGAGCTGGACGACGCGGCCCGCTACGCCGGCGCCGCCGCCTTCCCGCGGCTGACCGCATGAGCTCGGCCCGCACCCGGCCGGGCAGGCCCGGCGGCGGCTGCCGCCGGGGGAGTAACCCGGCGGCCTCCGCCGAACCGCATACGCGATGGCCTCAGCCCGGCAGTCCGCGGCGCACTCGCGCACCC
>JAOPUQ010000404.1 GCA_025963425.1 Modestobacter sp.
TCGATCACCGCGGCGATCACGGCGACCCGGCGGCGCTCGTACTGCGGGTTCGGCTCGGACTGCAGCGCGGCGTTGCAGCCGCGCATGAAGAACCCGTCATCGGTGTCGATCCGCCCGAGATCGAGCAAGGACAGCTTCATGCCTTTGATTCGAGGGGTCATCGTTGACCTCATCCTTTTCAGCCGTCGAGGAACTGCAGAACATCGTGGTCGACCAAGGGCGGGTCGGTCTTCCTCGCACAGGTGTCCGCATTCAGAAACCCGTGCAGCAGCTACACCGGGGGGCCGGACCCGGCCGAGACGATCACCCACCCTCAGCGGGAGCGAGACAGACAGAGCAGGACCTGGCGCCGAACGAGGAGGTCCGTCCCGGTCCTGCGACCGCGACCCGCGATATCCACGACGACCAGGCCTGGCATGTTTCTAGATCGATCCGTCAGGTGTCAACGACCACACATGCACCACGGCAACGACGCGGACCCGGGCACTCAGGCACTGTGGGTCCGCGGTCACCCGTTCCCGCTGACAGACCGGAGTGCCGATGGCCGAGGTCGTACTCTTCCACCCGGCACTGGGGCTGACCCCCGGCGTGGTCGCCTTCGCAGACGAGCTCCGCGGGGCCGGGCACACGGTGCACACCCCCGACCTGTTCGAGGGCCGCACCTTCGCCACGATCGACGAGGGGGTCGGGCACGCCCAGCAGATCGGGTTCGGCGAGGTCATGCAGCGGGGGGCCCGGGCGGTCGAGGACCTGCCCGCCGAGCCGGTGTACGCGGGGTTCTCGCTGGGGGTGGTCCCTGCCCAGATGCTGGCGCAGACCCGGCCGGGGGCGCGGGGGGCGCGGTCGTTCCACTCCTGTGCTCCTGTGTCGGAGCCCGGCCCGGCCCGGCCAGGCCCGGCCCGCTGGGGTCCCGGTGCAGGTGCACGGGATGGACGCCGACCCGAACTTCGTCGACGAGGGCGACGTCGACGCGGCCCGCGCGCTGGTCGAGCAGGCGGAGGACACCGAGCTGTTCCGCTACCCCGGCGACCGCACTACTTCGCCGACAGCAGCCAGCCGTCCTACGACGCGGCCGCGACCGCGCTGCTCACCGAGCGGGTGCTCGCCTTCCTCGCCGATCGGTAGGCCGCCCGCGGGCCGCAGCGGGCGCCCGCCGCCGGGTCCGCGGCGGTGGGACCGGCGCCGGAAGGAGAACTGGTGCCCAGGTTCATGCGTACACGCCGACGGTTCGGGTTAGGAGCAACGGGATTGGCCGCGTCCGGGTCGACGACCGGGCGGAGGGGGAGGGGCCATCCGTGCTCATGCTGTCCGAGAAGTCCCGGCCCGTTCGAAGCGACGCTGCCGGTGGTGGGCGAGAACATCCGGGAGATCACCGAGCGCTTCTACGGGCATCTGTTCGGCGAGCACCCGGGGTCGCTCGACGGGCTGTTCAACCGCGGGAACCAGGCCGCGGGGACGCAGCAGCAGGCGCTGGCGGGTTCGGTGGCGATGTTCGCCAGCACGCTCGTCGCCCACCCGGACCGGCTGCCCGAGCACCTGCTCTCGCGGATCGCCCACAAGCACGCCTCCCTGGGGCTGAGCCCGGACCAGTATCAGGTCGTCTACGACAGCCTGCTGTGGGCGATCGGCGACATCCCGGGCGACGCCGTCACGCCCGAGGTGGCGGCTGCGTGGACCGAGGTCTCCTGGATCATGGCCTTGGCCCTGACCAACCAGGAGCGCGCGCAGGTGAGGTGTCGAACCTGCTGCACGACAGCGTCGACGTCGGCGACGTCCTCACCCTGTCGCTGCCCTTCGGCGACGTGGTCCGCGACGACTCCGGGCGACCGCTGGTCTACCTCCGCGGCCCGCTGCCGTTCATGCAGGGGGTGCGGACCGCTCTGCTCGACCGCGGGATCTCGCCCGCCGACATCCAGTACGAGGTCTTCGGCCTGGACCTGTGGCAGGCCGACGCCGACTGAGCTCCCGGTCGGGTTCCCGAGACCGTCCAACGAGGAGGGCGCATGGACATCCCCGCGATGCGGGCAAGCTTCGCCAAGGCCGCGGCGCACGGCGACGAGGCGCCGCTCTGGTTCTACTCCCACCTGTTCCTGACCCATCCGGAGACCCGGGCGCTGTTCCCCGTGTCCATGGCCCACCAGCGCGACCGGCTGTTCTCCGCCCTCGGGGACGTGGTGGCCTGGGTCGACGAGCTGGATCGGCTGGTCCCGGTGCTGCAGCAGCTCGGCCGGGACCACCGCAAGTTCGGGACGGTCGCCGAGCACTACCCCGCGGTCGGCGCGAGCCTGCTCGCCACGCTGGAGCACTTCGACGACGAGTGGGACGACGACCTCGCCAAGAGCTGGACGAAGGCCTACCAGCTCGTCGCCGACGTGATGGTCGAGGCGGCGGAGAAGTCATCGGCCCAGCCGCCCTGGTGGGAGGCCGAGATCGTCGCCCACGAGCGGCGGACCGTCGACGTCGCCGTCCTGCGAGTGGTCCCGCGCACCCCCCTCGAGTACCTGCCGGGTCAGTCGATCTCGCTGGAGACCGAGCTTCGGCCCAAGCTGTGGCGGTACTACTCGGTGGCGAACGCACCGCGACCGGACGGTGAGCTCGAGCTCCACGTCAAAGCTCGGGACGGCGGTCCGGTGAGCACCGCCCTGGTGCGCCGCGCGGCCGTCGGCGACGTCCTGCGCCTCGGTCCGCCGCTGGGTGGCCTCACCCTCGACCCCGAGTCCGACCGGGACCTGCTGCTCGTCGCGGGTGGGACCGGCCTGGCCCCGCTCAAGGCCCTGGTCGACCAGGTGGCCCGGCAGGGACCCGCGCGGCGGGTCGACCTGTTCGTCGGCGCCCGGACCGAGGACGCGTTGCACGACCGCGCCGACCTGGAGCGGCTGGCGCAGGGCAACCCCTGGCTGACCGTCACGCTCGCCGTCTCGGTGGACGAGCAGTCCGCACTGGAGCAGGGCGTCGTCGGGGAGGTGGCGATGCGCCACGGGCCGTGGAACAGCCGGGACGTCTACATCGCGGGGCCCCGGGTGATGGTCGAGGACACCACGTCCCGACTGCTCCAGCACGGTGCCCGACGCGAGCGCATCCGCGCCGAGGTGTTCGCCCCCAGCCGACCGGGGCCCGACGTTGACGGGAAGGTGACCGAATGACCACCGCGCCGCAGGCCCCCCATGAGCACGGCGATGGCCGACGCCTCACGCCGGAGGCGGTGCAGGGCCTCCAGTTCTCCCGCGCGGGCATGCTCCACCCCGGCTACGACGACGCCGAGGTGGACCGCTTCCGTGCCCGCGTGGCGGCCGAGCTGGCCCGCCTGACCAGCGAGAAGGCCGAGCTGGACGGCGAGGTCCGGCAGCTGCAGGCGCACCTCCGCTCCCTGGAGGAGCAGCTGAGGCAGGCCGTGCCTCACGAGCGCCCGAGCGACCAGGCGGTACGAATCCTGGCCGTCGCCCAGCAGACCGCGGACGAGTACGTGGCGGAGGCGGAGGACTTCAGTCGGCAGATGACCGCCGATGCCCGGGCGCAGTCCGAGGAGCAGCTCCGGACGGCGAGGGAGAACGCCGGCGCGATTCTCCAGGCGGCCCACGAAACGGCGTCGAGGATGGTGGCGACCGGCGGCGATGCCATGCCCGTGGCCGGTGACGACGGGCCCAGCCCGCAGGAGCTTCAGGAGGAGGTGGCCTACCTCAGGGCCTTCGGTCAGGCGGTCCGGGTCCAGCTGCGCTCCTACCTCGAGGCGCTGATCACCGACGTGGAGACCGAGTGGGGCCACGCACACCCGGCCGCGCTGCCGCAGGAGCCGGTCCGCACGCCGAGCCGGCGGCCCGATGCCCGTGTCGTGCCGGCGACGCCGCCGCCGAACGTGGCCGCCGAGCTGCCCGGGGTCGACGACCCGAAGCCGGGGCCAGGGCCGGCGGGCAGCGCGGGGACCGAGGTGTCCGGCGCACGGCAGTGAGTCGTCGGTCCTGACCCCCGCCCGGTCCCCGGCGGTGTGACCGGCACCCACCCATTAGGTTCACGTCTCGGAAACGAGTATCGGAACCGACTGGCGAGGTGGGCACGCGGTGAGTGGGTCGGGCGGCAGGTCGGTGCTGGTGACCGGCGGGAACCGGGGGATCGGGCTGGCCATCGCTCGTTCCTTCGCCGAGCAGGGCGACTCGGTGGCGGTGACCCACCGAGGCAGCGGCGCCCCGGAAGGGCTGTTCGGCGTGCGGTGCGACGTCACCGACACGGAGGCGGTCGACCGCGCCTTCACCGAGGTCGAGGAGCACCAGGGCCCGGTCGAGGTGCTGGTCAGCAACGCCGGGATCACGCGCGACGGCCTGCTGCTGAGGATGCCCGAGGACGCGTTCACCGACGTCCTGGACGCCAACCTCACCGCCGCCTACCGGGTGGCCAAGCGGGCCGCGCCCAAGATGGTGCGCGCCCGGTTCGGCCGGATGGTGTTCATCTCCTCCGTCGTCGGGCTCAGCGGCGCCCCCGGCCAGGTGAACTACGGCGCGAGCAAGGCCGGGCTGATCGGTCTGGCGCGCTCCCTGGCCCGCGAACTGGGCAGCCGCAGCATCACCGCGAACGTGGTCGCGCCGGGGTACGTGCACACGGACATGACCGCAGAGCTGTCGGACAAGCGGCGCCAGGAGATCCTCGGGCACGTCCCGCTGGGTCGCTACGGCGAGCCGGAAGAGATCGCCGAGGTGGTCCGCTTCCTGGCCGGCGATGCGGGTGGGTACATCACCGGGGCGGTCGTCCCGGTCGACGGCGGCGCAGGGATGGGGCACTGAGCATGGGAATCCTCGAGGGCAAGAAGATCCTGGTCGCCGGAGTGCTGACCGAGGCGTCGATCGCCTTCTCGGTCGCCCGGATCGCACAGGAGCAGGGCGCGACCGTCGTCCTGTCCAACTTCGGCCGGGCGCTGTCGCTGTGCCAGCGGATCGCCAAGCGGCTGCCGCAGGAGGCGCCGGTCGTCGAGCTGGACGTGACCAACACCGAGCACCTGGCCACGCTGG
>JAOPUQ010000420.1 GCA_025963425.1 Modestobacter sp.
GGTCACCGTGCCTGCCTGACTCGTGGACCACCGTGCGGGACCGGGCGTACGTGCAGGAACGGGCGCTCGGTCCCGTGACGGGGGCGTGCCACCGCCGACGCCCAGATGCGTCGGCTCGATGAGCGATGGCGCAACGGGATGCAGGCGGCGCGCCATCGGTAACGGGGACGGTCGCGGAGTCAACGGTGGCTGAGCACGTTGATCACGTGCCCGTCGGGCGTGTAGGGCCGCGGTTGTCGAGGCTGCGCGTGAAGACCACGCGGTGCAGCCCGGGGCCGTCGTGGTCGCTGTGGACCGGGATGCCGTCCACGGTCCGGTCGCCGGGTTCGAGGCGGAAGCCCAGCCGGGTGTGGAAGGCGATCGAGTCTCGGTTGCCGGGGCTGGTGATGCACCCGACCTCCCGGGCGCCCCGTGCGGTGGCGGCGGCGCAGAAGCGTTCGTAGAGCCAGCGTCCCAGGCCGGCGCGCTGCGCGGCCGGATCAATACCCACGAAGTGCACGTAGGCCATGCCGGGGCGGGACGGGGAGAGGAACCCGATCAGGAAGGCCACCAGGCGCCCGTCGGTGTCCTCGATCAGGTAGCTGGTGTCGGTGAAGTGCTCGAAGAACAATCGGGGCAGCAACGCCGCCCGCTCCCGCGCTCCGGCCTCGCCACCGAAGCCGGCCCACCACTGGCCCAGCACCGTCTGCACCCGCGCGTGGTCGTCGGCGTGCGGGTGACGCACCAACCAGCGCGGCGGCAGGGCGAAGGCCAGCAGCTCGCTCACCGGTCGCTCCCGGTCCGCGCCGGCGGAAGCTGTGCCGCAGCCCGGTCTGCCAGCTCACCCAGCCAGTCGGTGACAACCGGTGCGACGATCCCGGCCAGCTGGCCGTAGCCGGCGGTCGAGGGATGAAAGGCGTCCCCGGCGGCGACCTCCGCGACCCACACCGGGTCCTCGGCCAGGGAACCGACATCGACGAACGGCGCATTCAGATGAGCGCACAGCTCGGCCATACCGGCGGCCAAGTCGGCCGCGCGGACGCTGAGGGCAGCGTCGAGCACCGGCGGCGGACCGACCACCAGGGGCGCCCACCCGGCGGTGTGCGCGTCGTCCAGCATGTCAGCCAGCATGGCCAGGGTCCGCTCGCGGCGCACCCGCCGTCGTCCCCACTGCTCGTCGACATCGTTGGTGCCGAAGGCCAAGACGACGCCGAACCGGTCACCGTCCTTCAGTCGGCTGCGCGCCTCGTTCAACCAGCGCCGGGCAATGTCCACGGAGGTGTCCCGGCGCACGCCCAGGTTGTAGACCGTCAGGCTCCAGCGGTGATCCTGTGCCGCAGCGGCCACCTGGCCGACCCACCCTGCTCCGGTTCGGTCCCCGACCCCAGCGGTGAACGAGTCCCCGAAGACGCACACCCGCACATCTGACGGGGCCATCACGACGTCGCGGGAACGCCGCCCTGCAGTCGGCCGCAGCAACGTCGCGACACGAACGTGCACGCGACAACGACTGGACCGGCAGAGAAGGAACGCCACATGGCCGGCAGCATACTCATGCAACGGTGTGCATGGTCAACCGATAATGCAGTCCAGCCGACGGACCAGGAGCCCATAGGGCCGCGCGCCATGGCGTCAACGCGAGATGCCACAGACCTAACCGCTTGCGGCGCGTCCACGCAGCCAGGCATGCAGATGCTGGTCGCGTCCCGCAGGGATCCCCTGCGGGACGCCGATCGGCTCCGGCGTCATGGCGTCGACTGCGTCGCAGGAGGTTCGGCTTGCGGGACGGGCTGCGCCGCACGCTTCGCTGCATGACTGTGCATCCGTCACCGACGTCACCGATGGCCGCCCGTCTGCCGCCTCTGGCGCGCGGCGCAGACTGGAGGCCGTGACGACGCCGCCAGACTGCCCTGGAGTCGCGAGTCCTGCCGGCTCACAGCAGGAGGTGCGGCAGCGCTTTGAGCATTGCCTCACTTCCTTCGTGCTACGCGCACGGCGCGTTGCGGCACACTCTCTCGCTGCCGACCCGCGTCGGTTGTTCGAGGTCGCACAGGTGACGGTTCGGTTCGAGCCCGACCCAGCCACCGGCGGAATGGTTTTGGTGCAAGACCTCCCCCCGAGGAGCAGATAGAGTCCGCGGCCGCGCGTGTCCGGCCGCTGCTCCTGCAGGGCGACGAGGTCTTCCATGGCAGCGTGTCCAACGCGATCGGCTTCTTCCTCCGCGGTGACGGGCATGCCGGCCGACGCGAGCACTTCGAGCAACTGCGGGCTGCCTGGCGCGCGATCGATCCGCGTGGCACTGGGCTGAACGCGTACAGCGTGCAAATCGCGCCGATGCAGGACGGCCAGCCGATGGCTGACGCAGCGTCGAGCCTCGCGGACAACGAACTCGCGTTCGCTTGGCTGTACGGCGACGTCGTGCACCACGACCCCGAGCGCCTCGCCGCCACGGGTGTCGCCGGTGTTCGCGAGCGCTACCGCGCAGCGGCACCCCCGGTCTGCCGAGTCATGATCCAGACCATCGCCACGCTGCGCTTCGTCGAGCTCCTCGCCTCCCATGGCCTCCTGCCGGTGCCCCCGGCCGCGCTTGTCGCCGACGTCATCGTCACCGACCCCGTGATGCGCCGGCATGCCGAGGTCTTCCTTGCCCCCTCTGACGCCGACATGCCGCCGCTACCGACCCCAAGGGCAGGCTCCGGGGGCGGGATGGACGCCGCTGCTGCCGCCGACAGGGTCATCCGCAGCGGACCGGCTACCGGGGACGCACCCCCCAACTCCGACGAATAGCACCTAGCCAGCCCTGGCGTTGCTGGTACGGATCCGCTCTTGGCGGATGAAGGCGTTGCGTCGGACGATCGTGCTCGGTGTCCCGCAAACCGATCGATCAACGGCACGGTCCAGCGTCCGGCGTCGCCGGAGCGTGATCCCCCGGGTCCGAGCAGCGCACGGCCACGGCGACGATTGGGGTCATGAGGCGGCGTTGGCAAACGGCGCAGGTCCGCGAGTCCCTCGCCGGCGAGCAGCGCGACGGTCCTTCCAGCGGG
>JAOPUQ010000422.1 GCA_025963425.1 Modestobacter sp.
AGGTCACCGGCTCACCGGACGTCACCACGCTCGGCTTCTGTGCCGGCGGCCAACTGATGACGACGGTGCTCAACCACCTCGCCGCGACCGGGGACGACCGGGTGCACGCCGCCGGCTACGCGGTGACCCTCCTCGACTTCAGCAGCCGGGCACCGCTCGGCGCCTTCTCCGCCCCGCGGCTGATCGACCTCGCCCGCCGGAACTCCCGCCGGCGTGGGGTCATCTCTGCCCGGGACATGGGCTCGGTCTTCAGCTGGATGCGCCCGGACGACCTGATCTTCAACTACCTGGTCAACCAGTGGCTCATGGGCGAGGACCCGCCCGCGTTCGACATCCTCGCCTGGAACGCCGACGGGACCAACCTGCCCGCGCAGTTGCACGAGCAGTTCCTGGAGATCTTCGGCAAGAACGCGCTGGCTCGAGCCGGTGCGCTGCGGGTGCTGGGCACACCGGTGCACCTGAGCCGGATCACCGTCCCGACGTTCGTCACCGGAGGCGTCACCGACCACCTCACGCCGTGGGACGGCTGCTACCGGACGACGCAACTGCTGTCCGGGCCGAGCACCTTCGTGCTCAGCAGCGCCGGACACATCCAGAGCCTGGTCAACCCACCGGGGAACCCGAAGGCCAGCTACTACACCGGTGGGGAGCCGGGGCCGGATCCGCATGCCTGGCGCGCGTCGGCCGAGCGGCACACCGGGAGCTGGTGGGAGCCCTGGACGGAGTGGATGCTCGAGCGCTCCGGGGACGAGGTACCGGCGCCGACGACCCTCGGCACCGCCGTCCACCCGCCCAGGGAGCCGGCGCCCGGAAGCTATGTCCTCGACCGCCGAGCGAGCTGAGGATCAGCCACCGCCGGGCGAACGGCCGGAGAGCCGGCGCAGCTCCTCGACCATCACCTCGGGGTACTGCAGCGGGAGGAAGTGCGTGCCTGCCATCTCGCGGAGCCGGGCACCGGGCACAGACCGCGCCGCAGCCCGGACGTCGGCGACGTCGACGAGGGAGTCGTAGCGGCCGGCCAGGAAGGTGACCGGGCAACGCACCGTGGAGACGTCGAGCGGCGCGTGCTGGGCGACGGCGTCCGCGAGATACCGGAACCAGGACCAGTCGTGCTGGGCGAACTCGTGCAGCACCGCGCGCAGCGGGCCCGGGTGGGCCGCCTCCTGCGCCGGTCCGCGCACCGCCGCCGGTGACAGCAGGTCGCGCCAGGGCGGCAGGCTGGCCGCGACCAGGGGCAGCAGCGGCCCCACCACCGGCAGCAGGCGGCTGCTGAGCCGGCCCATCGGCGCCCGCAGCCGCCGGGGCACGCCGTACGTGGCGAACAGTGAGGAGTAGCTGCCCCCCGGGACGCCGGCGACGGCGAGCACGGCGCTCACCCGAGCCGGGTCCTCCAGAGCCAGCTCGAACGCCACGTTGACCCCCAGCGACCAGCCCACCACCATCGCCGAGGGCATCTCGAAGGCGTCGAGCACCGCACGTGCGTCGTCGGCGTGGTCCTCGATCCGGACCCGGCTCCGGTCGGCCGGGCGCTGGGAGCCGCCCAGGCCGCGCTGATACCAGGTGACCACCCGATAGCCGCTGTCCCGCGCGATGAGCCTCGGCCAGGCCGTGGGAGGGGCGCCGAGTCCGTTGCACACGAGGACCGGGGTCCCCCTGCCGTCGTTGCACCAGGCGCGGACGTCGGTTCCGTCCGTGCCACGTACCTGGCGAGTGCTCATCAGGGGGCGTGACGGCGACGGGTGTCGGTCCCGGACATCGGGCGCAGTCGAGGATGCTCGCTCAGCCGAAGGCCACCCGCACGTCGTCCGAAGCCGGCGAGGGCCCATCCGACGCCGGGACATCCGGCGCCGAGGAGCCGAGGTCGGGCACGGACGACTCCTGGACCGCCACGACCGCGGGATCCAGCCGCATGACGGTGTAGCCGGCCACGGCTCCCGCGCCGAAGCCCGGCGCGAAGATGCGGACCGGCTCGGAGATGACGCCGTCCCGCACCGCATCGTGGATGGCCAGCGGAATGCTGGCAGACGACGCGTTGCCGACCTTCTCGATGTTGAAGTACAGGTGATCGGGGCTGAGCCCGGCCTGCTGGGCGAGCTGCGTGACCATCGTCTTGTTGGCCTGGTGCGGCACGATGAGATCGATGCTGTCCAGCAGGGAGTCCGCCGTGCCGTCCGGGTCCGGCAAGGCCTGGATCTCGTCGATCATCTGCGAGAGGTAGCGGCCCGCCAGCGCCTTGACCTGTGGGCCGAAGACCGTGATGTTGTTGTCGAAGACCGGATTGGGCCAGATGATCGAGTTCACCTCGCTGGCCGGGCCACTGGCGTAGGTCTGCATGTAGTACAGGTCGGGGGCCGCGCCCTCGGGGGCCGGTCCCACGACCATCGCCGCCGCGCCGTCCCCGAAGATCATGCGGGACGGGCGGACGTTGCCGATCTTGTCGGAGAACTTCTCGACGCACACCACGAGGACCGGCCGGTGGACCTCCTGGAGCAGCCGCGTCGCCTCGGCCAGCCCGTAGGGCATGCCGGCGCAGGCGGCGACGATGTCGTAGGCGGCGTGGGTCTGGTAGATCCCGAGCTGGCCGGAGAGGTAGGTGGCCAGGGACGGGATCAGCCGCGAGCTGGTGCAGGTGCAGACAAGGACGCCGCCGATCTCCTCCGGCTCCCGCTGCGCCTTCGCCAGCGCCGCCTGCGCGGCCTGCAGGGCCAGCTCCTCCAGGCTCAGCGAGCTGTACCGGCGCTCCTCGATCCCTGTCTTGTCGCGGATCTCGTCGGCACCCATCGGCGACCAGTTGTACGCGGAGTTGCGGATCAGGTCGTCGTTGCTGCAGACCTGGTCACCGTGCACCACGGCCAGCGACTCCAGGCGGGGCAGGACGGTGAACTGCCGGCGCACGTCGATCTCCGGGAACGGCCGCACCGGTGGCCGGGACTCCCAGGCCGGCGCGGCGGGCCGGCTCCGGACGCCGCTGGCCAGGCGGCGCAGGAACGCTCGCACCTCCTTGTCACGGGGGTGGAAGGTGACCACGTAGTCGTCGTCGGCCAGTTGGCCGGCCTCGGCCAACTCCACCTGGGCCCGGTCCCACGGGTACTGGTTGTGCAGCACCATCGCCCAACGGTGCAGCGCCTCGAGCTCGGGCACGTCCTCGTCGCAGTCGAGGATGTCGGTGTAGTCGTAGACGGGGTAGTCGGGGTCGTAGTGGGGCAGCCGGAAAGTCAGGTTCCCCGGCTTCTCCAGGAACTCGGCGACCGTCGGCTTGACGGCGGGGAGCGTGGTCGCATGGTGCTTGCGGTTGCCGAAGACGTCGAACAGGATCCTGAAGATCCGGTCCTCGACGGCCGCGTCCCACTGGGCCGGGAGCGCAGGGTAGGCCGCCTGGACAGCGGCGATCTTGATGTCACCGTCCTCCCAGGGCTCCAGGACGGGCAGGAACACGTCGGTGCGTGTCCGGGGCACGTCGGCCCAACGCATCGGCCGCTTGTCGTACATGGTCATCGCGAACCGGTTGGCCCAGAACAGGTTCAGGGCGAGGTCGCGCATCAGGGCGTACCGGCTGTCGTAGGCGCCTGTCCGGACCCTGTCGAGGATCTCGGTCCCGCTCGGGGCCTTCGTCTCGAAGTCACGGCGGATGACGTTGTCGAGCTGATCCAGGGTCTCCATGGCGGAGAAGTCCAGCTCCGGGAAGATGTTCGAGGGGAGCACCAGGCGACCGTGCCGGTTGAGGACGAACGCGTTCATGTCGGTCCTTTCTGACCGTCCGATTGCGGCAGGACTAGCTCTGGGCGGCGCGTTCCATCCCCCGCTCCACGGCCGCGATGAGACGCGGCCGCAGCTCGGCGGCGGGGATGATGGCGTGCACCGAGCCCACCTGACGGGCCCGTTCGATGTTGTGGACCGCCTCGAACTCCGCGGCCACCTCGCCGAGCTTCTCCGAACGGACCGTGCTGCGCAGCGCGGCCAGCTCCACCCTGAGGTGGGCCTGCTGCACGCCGTCGGCCGAAGAGAGGGCGGCTTCCAGATCCCGCACCCGGCTGTCGGCGGCGGTGCGCCTGTCGACCTCGCCGGAGAAGACGACGGCGGCCGCAGGCGCGCCCCCGATGACGGAGGCGTAGGAGCCCTCGACGGCCAGCACCTCCATGTTGTCGTTCAGGACGCCGGAGAACACCACGAAGGCCCCGCCGTGATAGCGGGAGATGACGCAGAAGACGATCGGGCCGTCGAAGTTGACCATCGCCCGGCCGATCTCGGCCCCGTACTCCAGCTGCACGTTCCGCAACGACTCCGGTGAGCCGTCGAAGCCGGAGAGGTTGGCCAGCACCACGAGCGGCCGGTTGCCGCTGCACGCGTTGATCGCTCGCGCGGTCTTCTTCGACGAGCGCGGGAACAGGGTTCCTGCGGTCCACTGGTCGGGCCCGTCCGCCGGGAAGCTGCCACGTCGCGGCATCGGCCGTGACTCGATGCCCAGGACGGTGACGGGGTGACCCCCGAGGTGGGCGTCGAGGACGACCGCGGTGTCGGCGTCCGCCATGCCGGCCCACCGCTCGAGGACCGGGTGGTCCTGGTCGGTGACGGCACGCATGACCGTGCGGATGTCGAACGCCTTCTTGCGCTCCGGGTTGGCGCTCGCCGAGAAGATGTCGCCGACGGTGGTGAACTCGCTCGCGGGGTGGTCGTGCGGGAAGGAGCGCACGTCCCGCTTCCGCGGGTCGTCGGTCTCGGCCGGCCGGGCCCAGCGCTCCCCCGGCGCCACGTAGGTGTGCTCGTAGTGCTGCAGGAGCAGTTCGCAGGCGGCCGTCAGGTTCGGTGCCCAGTACTGCGCCTGGCCGTTGGGCCCCATGATGCGGTCGTAGCCGCCGATGCCGAAGTTGTCCTCGGCGGACACCCCACCGGAGTAGTCCAGGGAGTGCTTCCCGGTGAGCACCATCGCGCTGTCCGGCGTCATGACCAGGATGCCCTTGGTGTGCATCAGCATCGTGGCCTCCGCGTTCCAGTACGGCTGGGCGCCCACGTTGATCCCCGCGACGACGACGTTGACCTCTCCGCCGGCCTGGGTGAACGTGATCAGCCGGCGCAGCGCCCGCGCGACCCAGTCCATGTTCTCGGTACCACTGTCCATCGAGATCCGGGCCCCCGAGGACAGCGCGAACCACTCGACGGGGATACCGCGCTCCTCGGCCAGGTCGAGCGCGGCGACGACGCGCGCGCACTCGGGCTCGGCGACGGTGCCGAGCGCCTTGGTCGGGTCGCCGAAGAGGACCACCCTGGTCATGCCCTCGGGATACCGCTTCGTGGGCGTGCTCGCCACGCCCACGACGATGCCGGCCTGGTTGCGACCGGGCGGCCGCGCGACCGGTGCCAGTCGACCGTCCTCGTCCAGGTCGTGCTCGACGAACGTGCCGCCGGGGCCGGTCAGCAGCGGCGCCAGCTCGTACGGGTAGACGGCGCCGCGGGCGCGCGAGCGCAGCACCTTCTCCGTGTACTCGTCGAGCGGACGCATCGGCTCGGTCGGCCGGTCGGTGACCCGCATGTGGACGCCGGCCCCCGGGCGGTAGGAGAAACGCAGCGCCACCTCGCGGGGCGGGCCGCCGTCCTCCTGCAGCCGGGCCAGCAGCACGACCTGGTCCAGGCCGGCGCCGACGGTCAGCGGCGCCGCGGCGCGGGCGAACGTCGCCAGCTGGGACAGCGGCACCTCGATGGACGGCCAGGCGTAGAGGTAGATCCGGTTGTGCTCCAGCCGCCGGCGCGATGGCCGCTGCGACTGCGCCCGCCGCAGACCGTCGAGGCAGGCCGTCAGCTGTCGCTCGACCGTCGGGAAGCCGACGACGTCGCCGGCGGCGTCGCGCAGCGGCGTCAGGTCGCGCACCTCCGCCATGGCGATGAGGCGCTCGTCGTTCGGGTTCTCCTTCGCCGTGACGTGGAACAGGTAGGTGTCCTCGGCCGAGGGCAGGCGCACCGCGTCGAAGTCCCTCAGGCGCCACAGGTTGAGCCGCCGCCCGGTCAGCGGGTGCAGACCCCGGATGATCCGGTCCTCGGCAAGCCCGGTCAGGTCCGAGCCGGTCGGTGCCGGCCGGAAGGTCACGGCCTCGACGTCGCCGTCCGGGGTGCAGACCGTCACCGTCACCCGGCGGACCGTCCGCAACGGCTGAACACCGGCGAGCAGCTCGCGCAGCTCCGCCGCCATCGTGTCGGCGTCGGCGGGACGGTCCGGCCAGGACAGGTAGAGATCCACGAGCAGGGTCGACGGGTCGGCGATGTCCGCAACCGACGCCGCCAGCGACGAGAGGGCCGAGGGAAGGGCGTCCCTCTCGGCCATGAGGGCGACCAGGTGCAGGCGGGCCCCGTTCAGCTCGTAGTCGGCGGAGACGCACGAGTGACCGTCGAGCAGGAAGGACCGGAGGTTCTGCAGGTCGCGGCTGCGGTAGTAGCGGCGGGTGAGAACTTCCAGGATGGGATCCGGCTGCGTCGTCCGGCGCCCGACGCGCTGAGCCAGCAACCGGACCAACGGCTCGGGGCTCGCGACCAGCGCCTCGATCCGCGCCATGCTCTCGCTGGTGTCGCCCCGCGCACCGGGGTCGGCGAGCTCGCCCAGCAGCCGTTCCGCCTCGTCGAGGACCTCCTTCCGGGCCTGCAGGACCACGGGTTCCTCGAAGAAACGGAAGCGGACGGCCCGGGCCAGGTCGCCGACCGACGGGTACCGCAGCTGGGTCGCGGTCACGAGCCGGTCGAGCACCTCCCCGACCTCGGACCGCGACGGGCCGGCCGGCAGTCGTCCCGCGCGGAGCCAGCGGTCCAGCAGCGCGAGAACCACGGGCAGCTGATCGGCGATGCGCTGCTGAGCCAGGAAGATGCGGTGCACGGCCTCCGCGAGCGCCGGGCCGGGCTCGAGATCGCAGACGTCGTAGTGCAGCAGTGCCCGGGAGAGCCGGGCACGGAAGCTCTCCGGGAGCGCCTCGCGTTCGACGTCGAGGGAGTGCAGGTAGGCGTGGAAGTACTCCCGCGGGCTGTGCACCTGCTGGTCGGCCTCCTCCTCCTCGCTGCCCGGGCGGTTGCGCGCCAACTCGCAGAGATCGGCGAAGGTGGTGAGGATCGTGAGCTCGCCGTGCAACAGCTCGGCGTCGTCCACCGGGAGCTCACCCCGGACGGTCGCGTACTCGGCCACGAGCTGCCGCGCGTAGTCGGCGCTGACGTCGTAACCGGTGATGAGGGCCTCCAGCGCCGCGAGGCGCGACAGGGCCGTCTCACGCGGGGCGCGCGGCCGCGCATCGTCGCTGCTCGGCAGCACGACCCGCTCGCCGGACGCCTCCTCGACGTCCTCGCCGGTTCGCTCCAGGCTCAGCAGTGCGGCGCCCGCGTCGACCTGGGCGTTCGCCGCGACCAGCAGTTCGCGGACCCGGCCCGCGAACGGCGCCCGCACCGCGGTCTCCATCTTCATGCTCTCCAGCACGGCGACCGTCTGGCCGGCCTCGACGTCCTGCCCGACCTGGACGCGGAGCGCGACGACGACCGCAGGAGCCGGCGCGCGCACCATGCCTCCCGCGTCCCGGGTGACCCGGTGTGAGACCCCGTCGACCTCGACCAGGTGCGAGCCGGCGGCGGTCACGGCGACGACGGAGAAGCGCTGGTCGCCGATGGTCAGTCGGCTCTCCAGGGCGCTCAGCCGGTCCACGTCCACGTCCACGTAGCGGCCGTCCAGCTCCACCCGGTAGCGGTCGCGGCTCACCTTGGCGACGGTCGGGCGGTAGACCTGCCCGCGGTAGCCGAGTTCGATGGCCCGGCCCACCTGGTGGGGGGCGCGCGGTCGGCCTCCCCGGGCCGACACCAGGAAGGCTGTGCGCTCCAGTGCCTCCTCGGCGTCGGAGACGTCGATGGCCACCTGGAGGAGCGCGACGAAGACGTGCGGCGCGGGCTGGGCGTGGCCACCGCTGCCCGTGCGGTCCAGCCAGCCGGTGTCCGCGGTACCCGCGACGACCTCCGGACGGTCCAGCAGGTCCAGCAGGAAGGACTTGGTCGTGGTGCCACCGCGCAGCACGACGGTGGTGTCGCGCAGCGCGCAGCGCAGGCGCGCCAGGGCTTCGGGCCGGTCGCGTCCCCAGGCGATCACCTTGGCGATCATCGAGTCGTAGGCCGGGGGGATGACGTCCCCGACGGTCATGCCGGTGTCCACGCGCACGCCCGGCCCGGTGGGCAGGCGCATGAGCTCGACCGTGCCGGGAGCCGGCGCGAAGCCCTGCTCGGCGTCCTCGGCGTTGAGCCGCGCCTCCACGGCGTGACCGAACTGCTGGGGCGGATCACCCTCCAGCCGGCCGCCGGTGGCCACGTGCAGCTGCAGCTTCACGATGTCGAGCCCGGTCGTCTCCTCCGTCACCGGGTGCTCGACCTGTAGCCGGGTGTTGACCTCGAGGAAGGTGAAGAGCTGCTCGGTCGGCTGGTAGAGGAACTCCACGGTGCCCGCACCGACGTAGCCCGCGGCCGCGACCAGCGCCATCGCGGAGTCGCGCAGTGCGGTGTCCTGCTCACGGGTCAACGCCGGTGAGCTCGACTCCTCCAGCAGCTTCTGGTTGCGCCGCTGCACCGAACAGTCCCGCACCCCCGGTGCCCACACCGTGCCGTGCTGGTCGGCGATCACCTGAACCTCGACGTGCCGGCCGCCCTCGACCAGCCGCTCCATGAACACGACGGGGTCCCCGAACGTGCGCTGCGCCTCGGCCTGGGTGCGGGTGAGCGCCTCCTCGAGCTCGGTCTCTGCACGGACGATGCGGATGCCTCGCCCGCCGCCTCCGCTCCTGGCCTTGACGATGAGCGGGTAGCCGATGGCGGCGGCGTGGCGGCGGCCGTCCGCCAGGCCCTCGACCGGCCCGCCGCTCCACGGCGCGACGGGAACGCCGGTCTGCTCGGCCAGGACCTTCGCCTCGACCTTGTCGCCGAGGAGACGCATCGCGGCGGGCGGCGGCCCGATGAAGACCACGCCGAGGGCGGCGCACAGCTCGGCGAACGCCGGGTCCT
Organism: Modestobacter sp.; assembly: GCA_025963425.1. GTDB lineage: Bacteria > Actinomycetota > Actinomycetes > Mycobacteriales > Geodermatophilaceae > Modestobacter. Next base: position 9,004 of record JAOPUQ010000422.1, read on the forward strand.
CCGCCACGAACCCCCAGCCGACCCAGGCCGCATCGGCGCGGCTCGTACGCAGCGCTCGGCCGAGCTCCTCATGATCGAGGTACGGGTTGCCGGCACCGGTCTCGCGCAGCAGGACGGCCTCGTCGGCGGCGCGCACGAACGTCGCCCGGCGCTCGGCCTCGGTGTGCAGTGCGATGACGCGGGTCCCGGAGCCGTGCTCCGCGTTGAGCTCCCGCACGGCGCGGATGAGGCGCATGGCAGGTTCGCCCCGGTTGATCACAGCGATGCGGTCGAACACCCGTGCACCCCTCCCGGTGGATCTGCTCGTACCCGTGGATCTGCTCGGCCAGGTCGACGGCACCGGGCCGGGCGTCCATCTACATGTCGAGGCCGCCGTTGACGCCCCACACCTGGCCGGTGATGTACGACGACGCGTCCGCGGCCAGGAAGTGCACGACCCGGGCAACCTCTTCCGGCTGCCCCAGCCGCCCGAGAGGGATCTTCGCCCGGAGCCCGTCCAGGACCTTCTGCGGGACGGCATCCAGCATCTCGGTCCCGATGTAGCCCGGGGTCACGGCGTTCACCGTGACCCCGATCCCGTCGATCTTGCCCGCGCGCTGCAGCTGCATCGCGGCCTCCCGGGCCAGGGTCTTGGTGAGCCCGAACAGCCCCGACTTGGCGGACGCGTAGTTGACCTGCCCGATGCCGCCCGTCTCACCGATCACCGAGGAGATCATCACGATGCGCCCGCTGCCCCGCTCGAGCATGTGGATCAACGCGGCCTGGGACAGGTAGAACGCTCCCGACAGGTTGACGTCGAGCACCCGCCGCCAGTCCTCGTCGACCATCTTCAGCACGGTCCGGTCAACGGTGATGCCGGCGTTGTTGACCAGGATGTCCAGCCGGCCGTGCTGGTCGATCACCTCGGCGACACAGCGACGGCAGTCGTCAGCGGCTCCGATGTCGCCCCGGTGCACGGTCACGTGGCGGTCCGGGAAGGTGCCCGAGAAGTACTGCGCGAAAGCATAGGCCGCCTGCTGGTTGCCGCTGTAGCCGGCGGCGACGTCGGCGCCCTGCGTGGCCAGACTGCGGGAGATCGCCGCGCCGATCCCGCGGGTCCCGCCCGTCACGAAGGCCACCCTGCCGAGGAGCTTCTCGCTGAATCCGGTCGCGCGTACCTGCGTTGCTGTCATCGCGTCCTCCTCGGTCGCGGCGCGCCTCACGTCCCCCGGGAGCCGGAGCCGGATGGCTCCGTGTGCTCCGGCACCGGGCACCCGCGCAGCATGGCGCCAGCACTGCGGCGGCGTCAACGGAAGACGGAACCGAGTCGGCTCGGTTCCGTGTTCCGTTGACGCCGCACCCGCCCCATCGGCCAGCTCTGCCGGCCCGCCCGGCGGGTCGGAAACGGGACGGACGCCGGGCCGATGCTCAGCCGGCCGGCGGGCAGAACAGTTCCAGCGCCAGCCCATCCGGGTCCGTGACGGCGAGCCCGGAGCCGTAGTGCGCATCGCGGATGTCGCCGTGCGGGACCCCCATGGCATCGAGCCGGTGCACCCAGGCGACGAGCTCGTCCCGATCCGCGCAGCCGAAGGCGACGTGGTCCATGCCCCGCCGCCGGGGGGAGAACTCGACGTCCTCGATGCCCTCCGGGAACCCATGGAGGCCGAGCAGGGTGCCGCCGAGCGCGAAGACGGCGTGCCGGAACGGCCCCGTGTCCTCGTCGAGGACCGGTTCGGCCCCGATGAGGGCCGAATACCACGGAACGCTCACGTCCAGGTCACGGACGGTCAGGGCGACGTGGGTGATCGGGCCGAGGGTCGGCGTACCGGCCCGGGCGGGTGTGGTCTGGCTTTCGGTCATCTGTTGCTCTCCTTCGTCGTGGGCGCCGGTCGGTCCGGGGCCCGCTGGCCGGCGTCCGGCGGCACCGCTGGCCGTACTCGCGGGGGCCGGTCGAGGGTGGGGCGCTGTCCGGGTGCGTCGGTCATGGCTGCAGCGTTCCGCGCGGCTGTCCGGCCGTGCGGTCGACGGACCTGTGACGAGCCCCGGAGCGCCAGAGGACCCGCTCATACCCATCGAGCTGCCTGGTGACTCTTCCGGTGCGGCGGCCCTACAGTCAGGGGCAGTTTCGTCACGCGAATGGACCACCCATGGTGGAAGCCACGATCGCTCTGCTCGGTCGCTTACGTCGTCGTCGATGGCGCGGTCATCCCCGACGCTGCGTGGACACGGCGCTCGGCGTCCGGGCTGGTCGAGCTCCTGGCCCTGGCACCCGGCCGTTGCCTGCACCGCGAGCAGGTCCTCGACGTGCGCTGGCCCGCTCGTCGCCCGAGCAGGCACGGCCACGGCTGCACACCGCCGCGCACTACGCCCGGCGCGCGCTCGGTGACCCGTCCAGCGTGATGCTGCACGACGTCGTCCTCACCCTTCTCCCCCAGGCGGAGGTCGACCTGGACGTCGAGCGCTTCCTCCGGCCCGCCCGGGCCGCGATGTCGAGCCGATCGGCAGCCGACGTCGACGCCGCGCTCGCCGCGCAGGGCGGGCCCCTGCTCCCCGAAGACCTGTTCGGACCCTGGACCGAAGCCGACCGGGAGAGGCTCCAGCAGGTCCATCAGGGACGTCCTGCGCGGGGGCAGGCGCTGGAACGACCTGCTCCAGCTCGAGCCCGCCGACGAGCAGGCGCACCTGGAACTCATGCGTGCTCACGCTGCCCGTGGCGATCGCCGCGGCGCCCTGCAGCAGTTCGAGCGACTGGACCGCGCGCTGCGACAGGCCCGGAGCGGGCGGGGCACCTCGGCCCGGGTCAGCGGGGCCAGCGCCCACCTCGCCCGGGCCGAGGGCGACGACGGCGGCTCCCACCGCCTGCTGCAGGGAGCGGCGGACCGCTTCGATGCCTGCGGTCAGTCCCTGGACGCCCGCCGGTGCCGTACCGCGCTCCCCCGCCGCTCGCCTCGGCCCCGGCTGGCCGGGGCATCCACCTGCCCGCCGGCTGATGCCGCTCGGCCCTCGCCCGGTCCCCCGGGAGTGGGGCGGTCCGGGCAGCGGCGTGCGTCAACGGCTGCGGGCGTGGCCCGTCATCGGTCGGTGATCCAGTTGCCGTGGAAGCCGAGTGGGACCCGCGCCGGGAGGTGAATGCGAGCGACGGGTTCGCCGGTGAAGTCCTGGGCCGCGATGATCACCAGGTCGGCAGCCCCGCGGTCCGGGTTGTGCACGAAGGCCATGACGTAGCCGTCGTCCTCGGCGGCCTCGGGCGAGGACGGGGCGAACACAGCCTCGCCGACGGTGGCATCCCGCCCGAACTGGTGCCCCTGCACGGTTCCGGCGGCCAGGTCGTGCTTGAGGAGTGCGTTGGCGAACGCGCCGTCCTGGAAGGCACCGCCCGGCAGCACGGTGGCCCGGCTGATCTCCGCGACCGCGGCGCTGTAGCCGTAGCGGTGCGGCCGGGAGATGACCCGGTCGTCGACGCGCGGGAACTCCTGTTGGCGGTCATCCAGGCGCTGCTGGGTCACCGTGCCGGCGGACGGGTCGATGGTCCAGCGGTCCAGCGTCAGCGGCCCCTGGCCGGCCAGGGCCGACAGGTCGTACGAGCCCTCGTACCGGCACAGGTCGACGACGACGCGGTCACCGTCGTCGTAGGCGTTGAGCGTGTGGAAGACCCAGCACGGGTCCACCTCCAGCCAACGGACCTCCCGGCCGGCGCCCTCCCGTGGCAGCAGCCCGACGCGGGCCTGGTGCGACGCATTCCAGGCGTAGGGCAACGGCGAACCGGCAGACGCGGCATCCATGCTGAACGTGACCGGCAGGTCGAACAGCACCACGTACCTCTCGGTGAGGGCGAAGTCGTGCATCATCGGCCCGTCGGCGACCGGGACGTCGGTGGTGCCGGTGACCTTCCCGTCCGCGCCGATGACGACGTGCTGCACGTGGTCCCAGCCCCAGAAGTAGGCGACGGCATGCAGGTCGCCGGTCCGCCGGTCGAGCTTGGTGTGCGCGGCGTAGCCACCCGGCAGTGTGCCGTCGAAGTCGCACGGGCCGACCGTGTCCAGCTCGGCGGACAGCTCGTACGGCAGCGGGCCGGCCTCGACCGTGGCCAGGATGCGCCCGGCATGCGCGACGATGTGGGTGTTGGCGGCGAAGTCCATATCGGCATGCACGGGTCCGCCCGGCCACGTCTCGCCCAGTGACGTCGCCACGTGGTTGGAGCGGACCCAGCGGTTGCGGTACCACTCGGCCCTGCCGTTCCGCAGCCGCACGCCGTGCACCATGCCCGGACCGAGGAACCAGTGGGAGCCGGGGTCGTCCAGGCCCAGCGGATTGGGCCCGTTGCGCAGATAGCGTCCGCTCAGCTCGGTGGGCAGGCTGCCGGTCACCGGCAGGTCGAATGCCGTGACCTCCTCGGCCACCGGAGCGAACGGGCCCTCGAGGAACGGACTGCGGTCACGCCTCATGCGATCGGGCATCGCGGGTGTCCCTTGGACGAATCGACGGCCGGCGTCCATGTCGTGCCGTCAGTGGGGATTCTGGCCCCCTCGCGCCGCCGTCGAAAGACGTCGACGTACTGCTGCTCCCGGCCGTGAGCCTCACGACGCCGGGCGGGTCCACCCGGCGACGCTGGGCTGGTCCCACTGGCAGAGCGCCGATCGACCGGCGGCCGGGGGTTGCCCGCCCGGGACCGCCTCGCCACAGTTGTCCGATGGAGCCGCGGCAGTCGGCGCTTCAGGCGCCGCGGCCGGCCGGCCCGGAGCAGTACATCGGAACGGGCTCCGACCCGGCAGCGTGCGCGTCATTCCTTCCGCGGGTCCTGCACTGCCAGCCCGATGCCCAGGTGAGGGCGTCCGCAAGCCCACCGAGGAGGGCCGATGCGGCGGAACGTGCCAGCCATCCTCGTCGTCAGCCGGGACACCCGGACGCGGACGGTGACGACCGAGGAGATCGAGAAGCGGTACGGGGACGACTATCTCGTCGTCAGCCGCGATGCTCCGGAGACGGCCTTCGAGGACCTCGTCCGCATGCGCGCCGAGGGTGTGGCCGTGGCGCTCCTGCTCGCCGGTTGCGTGTCCTCCGATGACGACGGCGTCTCGGTCCTCGCCCGGGCGCGGGCGCTGCACCCCGCGGCGAAGCGGGTAGCGGTACTCAGGTGGGGCGACTTCGCGCGGGCGCGGCAGATCTTCGATGCCCTGGGCGCCGGCGCCATCGACCACTACCTCCTGCGTCCGGAGCACGCTCGGGACGAGGAGTTCCACGCGGCCGTGACCGAAGTCCTGGAGACGTGGACGGTCGCCGAGGGCGACGAGTTCGAGGCGGTCCGGCTGATCGGCGATCCCTCGTCGCCCCGTAGCCACGAGCTCCGTGACATCTGCGCTCGCAACCACATCCCGTTCGGCTTCTACGACGCGCGGTCCGAGACCGGTCGTCGGCGACTCGCCGAACTCGGGGACACGTCGCTGCAGCTGCCCGTCGTCGTGCTGGGCTTCACGCCCGGGCCCACGGTGCTCAGCAACCCCTCCGACCGTGAGATGGCCGACGCCTTCGGTGTCATGACGCCGCTCGCCTCCGACGCCCACGTCGACGTCGCCATCATCGGCGCCGGGCCGGCGGGCCTCGCGGCCGCCGTCTATGCCGCCTCGGAGGGGCTCGAGACCCTGGTCGTGGAGGAGCGGGCCGCCGGAGGGCAGGCGGGCACGACGTCGCTGATCCGCAACTACCCCGGCTTCGCGCGGGGGGTGACCGGCAGCAAGCTCGCCTTCAGCTCCTTCCACCAGGCATGGTCGTTCGGGGCCGCGTTCCCGTTCATGCGCGCCGCCACCGATCTCCGGGCAGACGGTGTGGACAAGGTCCTCGGGCTGTCCGACGGGACGTCCGTGCGCTGCAGCTGCGTGATCATCGCCGCGGGTGCCGCGTACCGACGGCTCGACGTCCCACCACTCGAGGCCCGGGTGGGACGGGGTGTGTACTACGGCGCGGCGACGTCGGAGGCGCCGTCGATGACGGGAAAGCGGGTCTTCGTCGTGGGCGGGGGCAACTCCGCCGGGCAGGCCGCGGTCCACCTGGCGAACTACGCCTCCCAGGTCACCGTCCTGGTGCGCGGCAGCACTCTGGCCACCAGCATGTCCGACTACCTCATCCGGGAGATCGACGCGGCGCCCAACGTGGCTGTCCGGTACGGGGTGGAAGTCGTGGGGGGCGGTGGCGGCGAGGCACTCGACCACCTGCTGCTGCGCGTCGAGGGGACGAACCACGAGGAGAAGGTCCCCGCGGACGCCTTGTTCGTCCTCATCGGCTCGCGCCCGGCAACGGACTGGCTGGCGGACGCCGTCGTCCGCGACCCCTGGGGCTTCGTCTGCACCGGCGACGACGTTCCTCCCGACGACCGCCACCGCCCACCCTTCCCGCTGGAGACCAGCCTCCCCGGCGTCTTCGCGATCGGCGACGTCCGGCACGGGTCGGTCAAGCGGGTGGCATCGGCCGTCGGCGAGGGCGCGATCGCCGCCCAGTACCTCCACCGCTACCTGGACGATGCACGCCGGACGACGCCGTCAGCGCGCCCGTGACGGCCTCGCCTTCTCCCAGGCGTCGACCCTCCGCCGGGTTCATGTGCCCGACATCAGGCCGCGAGCAGACGAAGGAAGTCGAGCACCCCCTGCGGGCCCTCCAGGACCAGGTCGGCGCCGGCGATCAGCTGCGGCGGGGCCTCCGCCGACCGCACGGCCACCCGGAGCCCCTCGTGGTGGCCTTGGCCGGCGAGCTCCGCCACCGCGGCGAACGCGGGCAGATCACCGAGGTCGTCACCGACGACCACGACAGCCCGGGCGCCGGACTCGGCGACGACCCGTCGGACGGCGTCCCCCTTGTCGCTGGGCACCGGCGGACGCAGCTCCCAGACCAGCTTTCCCGGGATGAGCTCCAGCCCGTGCTCCTCGGCGATCTGCCGGGCGGTCCGGTCCACGGGTTCGGCCCACCGGTCGCGGTCGGGGACGCGACGCGTGTGGACGGCGACCGAGTACTCCTTGTCCTCCAACCAGGCGCCGCTGTCACGCACGGCGGCGGAGTCCCGTAGCGCCGCGGCGGCGGCGCTCACCGCCGGTCGCGCCGCCTCCAGCCGCGGGTCCACCTGGATCTGGCCCTCGTGCAGCTCCTGCAGCCCGTACAGCCCGAGGTAGCGCACCCCGGGAGCCGCGACATGCTCACCCAGGTAGGCAGCGGGCCGCCCGGAGACGATGGCGACGGCGGCGAACCGCTCCGCCAGCGGGCCGAGCAGCTCCACGATGCCCTGCAACGGCCGGGCCGCCTGCGGATCGTCGACCACCGGGCTGAGCGTCCCGTCGAAGTCCAGGCACAGGGCGACCTCCGGCGCCCGTCCGAGGAGCCCGCGTGCCGCCTGTTCGGCCGTGGCGGTTCCCGCGGTCACGATGTCCGCTCCAGCAGGAGTTCGCGCTCCTGCCCCGGCGCCAGCTCGACGGCCTGTCCCTGCACGAGGAGGTTGACGGAGGTGGTGCCGCCCGGTCGCACGCTCAGCTTGATGCGGTCCTCGGCGAGGTCGACGTCCACCCGCTGACCCCGGTAGTGGACGCTGAACCTCAGTTCCTTGACCTCCGGCGGCAGCGCCGGGTCGAAGCGGAGGGACGGCCCGAGGGCCCGCATACCGGTGAGGCACCGCAGGACGATGTCCACTGTCCCGGCCATCGCCCCCAGGTGGATGCCCTCGGCCGTGGTGCCGCCCTGGACGTCGGCCACGTCGCTCTCCAGCGCGTGCTGGAGGAAGCGCCAGGCCTCCTCCGGCCGGTACCGGGCCAGCACCCAGGCGCTCACCACGCCACTCAACGTGGAGCCGTGCGAGGTGCGCTCGAGGTGGTAGTCGACGGATCGGGCGAGCTGCTCGGCGCTCACGTCGTAGCCCAGGTTGTGCAGCAGCCCGCGCAACTCGTCCCGGGAGAGCAGGAACAGCAGCATCAGCACATCGGCCTGCTTGGCGAGCTTGTACCGGTTGGTGCTGTCGCCCTCGGCCTCCAGCAGCCGGTCCAGCCGTTGGATGTTGCCGTAGCGCTCCCGGTACCCCTCCCAGTCGAACTCGGGGAGGTCCTCGTAGCCCTCGAACTGGGTCAGGACGCCGTCGGCGTGGAAGACGACCTTCATCTTCCTCGTCATGTCCCGCCAGCGGTCCAGTTCCTCGGCGCGGATGCCCAGCTCCTGGACGAGTTCCTCCCGGTAGTGCGGCGGCAGGACGTCGAGCGTCTCCAGCGCCCGCTGCAGCACCCACACGGCCATGACGTTGGTGTAGGTGTTGTTGCGCAGCCCGGGCTCGTCGGAGTCCGGGTAGGCCTCGTGGTACTCGTCCGGGCCCACCACGCCGTGGATCTCGTACCGGTCGTCGTCCGCGTTGTACGTGGCGATGCTGGACCAGAACCGGGCGATCTCGATGAGCAGTTCGGCGCCGGTGAAGCGGAGGAACGCCGTGCTCCCGGTCACCATGTAGTGCTGCCAGACGTTGTAGGCGATGGCGATGTTGACGTGCCGCTGGTTGTGCGAGTGGTCGGGCAGCCAGCGACCCGACTTCGGGTTCAGGTGGACCGTCTGGGTCTCCTCCCGGCCGGTGGCACCGCTCTGCCACGGGAACATGGCGCCCTCGTAGCCCTCGGCGCGTGCCGCCGCGCGGGCCACGCCGAGCCGGCTGTGGCGGTACCGCAGCAGGGCGCTGGCCAGGCTCGGCCGTTCGAAGTTCAGGAACGGGAAGATGAACATCTCGTCCCAGAAGACGTGACCCCGGTAGGCCTCCCCGTGCCAGCCGCGCGCCGGGACGCCGACGTCCAGGTGCTGCGTGTGCGGTGAGACGGTCTGCAGCAGGTGGAAGATGTGCAGGTGCAGGACCGTCTCGGTCCACTCGTTGGCGCTGTCGAGCTGGATGTCGAAGCGGTTCCACAGGGTCTGCCACGCACCCTCGTGCCGGGCGAGCAACTCGCCGAAGTCCTCGGCCGCGACCGCGGACAGCCGCGCGTCGTCGCGACTCTCCGAGATGCCCCAGTCCCTCGACGTGTAGAGCGTGACGACCTTCTCCACGCTTGCCGGCTGCCCCTCCCTGAGCTCGAAGCCCAGTTCGTGGGCGACGTACCCGGGCTCCTCGACCAGCCGTCGATCGCCGTCGACGGACTGCCCATCGCTGTGCACCCGGGTCCGCGCGGCCGCGGCGATCCGCACGTGCGACTGCAGGGTCTCGACCTGCAGGTCGATGGTCTCCGGGTCGACCTCACCCTGGCCCAGCACCTGCAGGTGCCGGCCGTTCAGGTCGCGGTAGCGCTTGACCCCCGCGTTGACCACCCGGCCGTCCAGGCCGGAGCTGACCTCGAACCGCCCCGACCAGTTCTCCGCCGTGAACGTGGTCACGAGGGCGGCGATGTGCTGATCCTTCATGCTCACGAACCGGCGCTGGGTCATGCTGGTCCGCCGTCCCTCGGCGTCCTGCCAGGTCATGTCCCGGGTGAGCACCCCACGACGCATGTCCAGCTCCAGGCGGTGCTCGACGACGTCGGCGCCCCGGGCGTCGAACCACTCTCCACCCGCGATCCGGAACCGCAGCGGCAGCCAGTTGGGGACGTTCACCAGGTCCTCGTTCTCGACCATCCGACCGGCGACCTCCGTCTCGGCCCGGTCGTACAGGCCGGCGACGTAGGTCCCCGGGTAATGCACGTCGTCGGCCTGCGACTCGGGAAGGGCCCCACGGGTGACGACGTACCCGTTGCCGAGCGCGCACAGCGCCTCGCGTAGCCCCTGCCGGGCGGGGTCGAAGGAGTCGTAGACCAGCGTCCACACGCTCGGTGGCTGCTGGGTGCGCCGCTTCCGCATCTCGGCGGCGGCCCGGCGCTCCTGGAGGATCCCCTCGAGCAGGGCCCGCCGGGAGACGTCGTCCAGCGTCGTCACCACCAGGTCCGCGCCCGCAGCGAGCAACAGGTCCTGGTCGTCCAGCCGGGCCACACCGAGCGCGGCCATCCCGGCCGCCTTGGCGGCCTGGATGCCGCTGCTCGCGTCCTCGGTGACGAAGCAGTCGGCCGGGTCGACACCGAGCTCCTGCGCGGCGGTCAGGAAGATCGTCGGATCGGGCTTGCCCTTGGGGAAGTCGCGACCGGAGATGTCGGCGTCGAACAACTCGGCCAGCGTCATCCCGGGGTGGATGAAGTCGCAGTCGATCCGCTGCTCGGCGGCGAACAGGTCCAGCCGGATCCGCTCCAGGAAGAGCTTCGCGTTCTTCGACGACGAGGCGGCCGCCACCGGGATGCCGGCCGACTTCACCGCCAGGATGAACCGCAGCGCGTCGGGGAAGGCCATGAACCGGCCCTGCTCGATGAGCGTGATGACGTGCTCCTGCTTGCCGGCCGCGTACTGCTCGATCCGGGAGTCGATGTCCGGCACCCCGAAGTACTCCATGGCCGCCCGGGCACCCTCCATGCGCGGCCTGCCGGCCATCACCTGCTGGTAGACGGCGGGAGTGAACCGTTCCGGAGTCCAACTCGTCTGATCCCGGATGTCGCTCCACTCGTTCTCCATGAGCGCCCTGAACGCCTCCCGCCAGGCCAGCTCGTGCGGCGAGTCGACCAGGACCCCGTCCACATCGAAGATCGCTCCGCGGAAACCAGCCGTCCGAGTCATCGGTGTCTCCCCTCGCTTCGGTGCGACCGGAGAGGCCGCCATGCCGGTGACATGTGCGGTGACATGTCCTGTCGATGCGCGTGTGCCTCACCGGCCACGCACCTGATCAGGTCGTGCGACGTGGGCGGACGGGTGTCGTTGAGCTGACGGCGGGCCCGGGGCCGGCCGGCCCCGCGGCGGTGGTCGGTGACGGACCGAACGTGGGCGTCGCCACCGTGGACCGCCCGGGGGGCCGGGCTGCCTCGACCTCGGCGAGGGTCGGCGGATCGGCACCCGGGCGGGAGCAGGTGATCGCCGCGATGAGGCTGGCTGCGTCGAGGAGGCTGATCAGGCTCGACTCGTCGATGGCAGCCAGTGCCTCGCGACGCGGCCCGCCGATCAGGTCCGCCCGGCGCAGCCCGTCGAGAAGCCCGGAGGTGAAGGAGTCTCCCGCCCCCACGGTGTCGACGAGGTCGATCGACGTCGCGGGTCGGAACACCTCGAAGCCCGCCGTGGTGGCGAAGACGCCGTTGCCACCGCGGGTGACGACGACGAGGGCGGGGCCCAGGCCCAGCCACTCACGGGCCACGACCTCGTCCTCATGGTCGGGATAGAGCCAGTTCAGGTCCTCGTCGCTGACCTTGACCACGTCGGACAGCGCGACGAGGTGCTCGATCCCGGGTCGGGCCCGCTCGGGCGTCCCGAGCAGCGCAGGCCGCACGTTGGGGTCGTAGGAGATGGTCACCCGGGCACGCTGGTGCTCACGCTCCAGGAGGTCCTCGACGCTGGCTCTGCCCGGTTCCAGGACGGTCGCCAGTGACCCGGTGTGCAGACACCGGGTCTCGACCGGCAGCGGATCCAGGTCGCCGATGTCCCATTCGATGCGGAAGTCGTAGGTCGCGATCCCGGCGGCGAGAGTGGCCACCGCCAGGCTGGTCTTGGTGCCCGCATCGGGACCCCCGTCGACGCGGACGCCGCTGGCCTGCAGGTGCGCGGAGATCATCTCCCCGAAGGCATCCCGTCCCAGATGCGTCATCAGGGTCACCGGGTCCCCGAGCCGGGCGAGTCCGAGGGCGACGTTGGCCGGACTACCGCCCGGATGGGCGACCATCGTCCGGCTGCCCCGCACGCCGACCAGGTCGACGAGCGCTTCCCCGACGACGACGAACATCCGCACTCCTCCCATGGAAGGGAACGACGTACCCGATACACCGGCGGAAGGGGGTGCCCCGCCGGACCGTCCGTGGCGCGCTGATCGCCACCGGCGCAGGTCGCGCCAGGTCACCCCGCCCGGTCAGTGCGTGGCGGCCTCGGTCACGAGTGGACCGCTGTGCCTGTCGGAGCGGAGGTCGAAGAGCGCGTAGCCGGCCACGGCGGCGAGGCAGACCGCCGGGACGACGAAGGCAGGTGCCGCGCCCAGCACGTCCATGAGCTTGCCGTGGACCATCGGCAGGAGGGCGCCTCCGAGGATGGCCATGACCAGACCGGCCGCACCGAACTTCGTGTCCGGACCCAGCCCCCGCAGGGCGACGCCGTAGATCGTCGGGAACATGAGGGACAGCGACACCGAGATCCCGACGACGGCGATCAGTCCCACGATGTTCGGCGAGAACACGGCGATCAGGGCGAGCACCACCCCCAGCGCCCCCATGGCGAACAGCAGTTTGGTCGGCCGGATGATGCCGAGCAGATAGACCATCACGAAGCGGGAGATGAGGAACAGGATCAGGCTGGCCTGGAGGAACCACCCGGACTTTCCGGTGTCCACGTGCACCACGTCCTGGGCGTACTGGATGGTGAACGTCCACGTGCAGACCTGCGCACCGACGTTCAGGAACTGGGCGACCACGCCATAGCGGTAGTGAGGGTTGTGCCAGAGGCGGCCGAAAGCCCCGCCCCCTCTCTCCTCCAGGCCGAAGTGTGCGTGCTCGTCCGGTACCGCGATCTTGCGGAAGGCGATGAGCAACCAGATCAGCAGGAGCGCGCAGGCGATGCCGGTGTAGGGCTTGAGCACCAGGGACAGGTCCTGCTCCTGGGCCTGCTGCAACTGCCCGGCCGTCATCCCCGCCTTCTCTGATTCCGGGGTGATCCGGGGCAGGATCAACACGGCACCGAGCAGGACCCCGATGTTCGCGCCGACGGGGTTGAACGCCTGGGCCAGGTTCAGCCGCTGGGTGGCGCTGATCTCCGGGCCCATGGCGATGACGAACGGGTTGGCCGAGGTCTCCAAGATCGACAGTCCCGCGGCCAGCACGAACAGGGCGACCAGGAAGAACCCGTAGGCGAGCAGCATGCTCGCCGGGATGAACAGGAGGCCGCCGACCGTGGCGAGCCCCAGACCTGTGAGCACGCCTGCCTTGTAGCCGTACCGCTTGTTGATCAGGGCCGCGGGAATCGCGAGTGAGAAGTACGCGCCGTAGTAGGCGAACTGCACCAGTGCCGACTGGAAGTTCGACATCGAGAAGATGTGCCGGAACACGCCCACGAGGACGTCGGTGAGGTTGGCCGCCGATCCCCATGCGGCGAAGCAGGTGACGACCAGGATGAACGGGACGGTCAGGCCGGGATAGACCAAGCCGGTCTTCCGGCGGCCTCCGACGTTCGGTTCCGGCTGGATGACGGACGGTCGGGCCATGGGAACTACCCCTCACCGGCGCAGGTCTGGGCATCAGGCAGGTCTGGGCATCAGTGTGATGTAGGCCACAGTGACAGCGGCAAGACTAGCGGCCTGCTGCGGCACGTTCCAGAGCCGCGTCGATGTACTGCAGTGCGTGGCCGACCGAGTGGGCAGGGTGAGCGCTGCCGAGCAACCGGACCGATCGGCGTCACGGCACCGACGGTCGTGGAGTGCCCCGCGAGTCCTCGACAGCCCGATCGGCCGTGCGAGCTATTTCTCGTCGAACAGGCGCAGGTCCGACGGTTCGCGAAGCAGGTCCTGAAGAACGATGTTGCCCTCGGTGTTGTACGGCTGCTGCATGTGCTCGTCCCAGGCGGCCCGGGAGCGGAACATCTCCAGCATCACCCAGGTGTCCGGGTCGTCCTGCGGCTGGACGAGGTGCATGAAGACGCACCCGGGCTCGGTGAGGGTGTTCCGACGCATGGACTGCAGTTGGGCCTCGGCTTCCGCGAGCCGGTCCTTCCGAGGCTTGATGGTGACCACGAGGAAGAGGGGGCGGTCCTGTTCGCTCATGCGCGCGTTCCTACACCCACAGCGAGCCCGCCGGCATGACCGTGCCGCTGCTCGACGGGACTGATTCCACGGGGCCGGACCCGTTCTCACGGCCTCAGTTGAGCGGTACGGTGCCGCCGTCGATCTGGTGCCGTCGAACAGTCGGATCACCAGGTGGGCGAAGCGGGCGCCTGCTTCCCCCGGCCCGCTGACCAGTGGCGGTGCCCGGAGTGACGTGCGCGGGCGACCCGCCGCCGCGGTAGCCGCACGTCAGGCAGCCCGCCGGGAGCGATCATGCACCGTTACCTCATCGTGGCGAACCAGACGCTCGACAGCGACCAGCTCATGGGCCTCGTCCGTGAGCGGATCGCCGCCGGCCCAGCCGAGTTCTGGCTCGTCGTGCCGGCCACGCCCGTGAAGGACCTCGCGTCGAACGCCGTCGCCATCCCCATGCCCGTCATGGGTGGGACCCTGGCTCTGCCCCATCCACCGGAGGAAGCGCAGCGGTTGGCGCGGGCCAAGCTCGAGGCTGCCGTGAAGAAGCTGACCGCCGCCGGGGTCACCGTCGACGGAGCCGTCTGCGACCCCGACCCCATGCGGGCGGTGGAGGAAGCCGTGACCACCCGGGAATTCGACGAGATCATCGTGTCGACGCTTCCCGCGCGTCTGTCCCGCTGGCTGCACCAGGACCTGCCCGGACGGCTCCAGCACCGATTCCACCTGCCGGTCACCCATGTGGCCACGGGGGACGTCTGAGCCGGTGCGGCTGCTGAGCATCGGGTGGCGCAGCCGTGCTCGGGAGGCCCGTAACGACGCTCACGCTCACCGCACGGAACATCGGGTGCCACCTGGCCGCTGATCCTTGTGCACGCCGACAACGCACAAGGAGAAACGATGCAGAACGCTCTGCACTCACTGACCGTTCAGGTCCTCGAGGCCGCTCGCCGCAACTTCGACGCCTTCCTGCCGTGGAGCCCGCTCTCGGGGCTCGGCCAGGCCAGCGAACTGGCGGCACAGCACCCCGCCTTCGCCGACAACGCCGCGCCCGGGGCACGCGACAGCGCCTGACAGATGATGGGGCGATGCCCGGTGGGAAGCCGGTGATGGGTTCGCGGCGCACGCCAGTGCCCTGACTCGCCCCGAACGCCGACTCCCACGGTCATCGGCACGGTGTGACCACCCCGACGGGTGGGAGGAACTCAAGCAACGCGCGGACGCGGCCGATCACCACCAACGTGTCCGCAGCGCTGAGTCCGCACTCCGCCGTCGCCGACCCGGCCCGACTCGCCGCGGTCGACAGCTACCGGCTGACCGGCCATGCCGGTGACCCCGATCTCGACAGCCTCGTCTCCCACCTGGCCCAGGTCCTGCGAGTACCGACAGCTGTGATCAACCTGGTGGGCCCCGACCACCAGTGCTACCCCGCCGAGTGCGGCGCCGGCATCCCGAGCAGCCAGGTGCCCGACAAGCTGTCCTTCTGTGCCCAGGTGGTGGCCGAACGGGCGCCCCTGATGGTCTCGGACGCCAGGAGCCACCCGGTGTTCTCCGGCAACCCACTGGTGCTCGCCGGGCGGGTCGCCTCCTACCTCGGCGTGCCGCTCATCGACGAGGACGGCTTCGTCCTCGGCACGCTCAGCGTCTTCGACTCCCGTCCCCGGGAGTTCACCGCCGAGGACCGCGGGGTGCTCGAGGCCCTCGTCGGCCTGGTGCGGGTCGTCCTGTCCCTGCGGCGCCGGACGGCCCTGCACGCGTGGGATGCCCAGCTCCTGGCAGCCCAAGGGAGGGTGCTGGAGGAGGTCGCCACCGGACGTCCGTTGGTGGACACGCTGGACCTCCTCGCCGCGACGGTGCGCGACCTGACGCCGACCGCGGACGCACCCCGGCTGCAGGCCCTGCGGACAGCGGTCGACCGGCTGACGGCCGTCGCCATCCACGCCGACGAACGGCGTCGGGCGATGGAGCGCATGGCCCACCAGGATTCGCTGACCGGGCTCGCCAACCGTGCGTACTTCACCGAGGCCGGCTCGGCGGCGCTGGCCGCCGGCGGGGCGGTCCTGTTCATCGACCTCGACCGGTTCAAGGAGGTCAACGACCGCGGCGGCCACGCCCTCGGCGACCAGCTGCTCATCCGCATCGCCCGGCGGTTGCGCGAGCAGATCGCGGAGGTCACGCCGGATGCGGTCGTCGGGCGGCTGGGCGGCGACGAGTTCGCCGCCGTCCTGCCCGGCCTGGACCGGGAGGCGGCAGCCGGCCTCGGCGGCCGACTGGTCCACGCACTGGTGGACGAGGTCGTGGCCGGACGACGGACGGTGCGGGTCTCCAGCAGCATCGGGCTGGCGATGGCCAGGCCGGGCTCGACCTTCGACGACGTCCTCCGCGCCGCTGACGACGCGATGTACGCCGCGAAGGACAGCGGCCGCGGCGGCCTGCACCTGCTGGATACCTGACGCCGCCGACGGACGATCCGACCCCGTTGACGGTTCCCCACCGACCTCGTTGACGGTTCCCCACCGACCTCCGGGCGTTCCGCCACCTCTCTGAGCTGCGCGTGGAGAGCTCCCGTCAGCCGGGGTCGGGGTCGCGGCGCCCCGGTCCGAACGCGGCCATCAGCTGCCCCGCGGAGAGCGAACAGCCCCCGAGGCAGTCGAACTCGACCGGGTTCCCGTCGATCCAGCCAACGGCGGCGGAGTGTCCACAGCTCGGGCAGGTGTCCCAGGTGACTCGTTCGCTCACGACACGTCCTTCTCGGTCTCCAGCAACAGGTGGCTCAGCGGGTCCGCACGGTCAGGTCGCCCGCCTGACCGGGCCGACGGACGACTCGGATGCAGGATCCGATGGCGCGGCGCCGACGGGTACATCACGAGTCCTCACGGGTGCGATCACGGCACTGCTCGAGGTAGGCGGCGAGGAAGGCGCGGCCCGCGGCGCCGCGCAGCGCCTCGTCACGGCTGACGACGCCGAGTTCCCAGAGTGGCGCGCCGGCGATCGTGGCGACGTCGATGCCACGGAACATCTCCGTGTCGATGCACGCGCGCGGGCCGTAGGAGATGCCCGTACCCCGCTGCACCATGGTCAGGACGGCGAGCCAGTCGTTGATCTCGAGCCCGATCCGCCGCTGCAGTCCCTCCTCCTCCAGCAGGCCGTCGAACAGCTCACGCGCCCGCCATCCCCGGGGCAGGTCGATGATCGGCTCGTCGATGACGTCCCCGGGCTTCAGGTCTCGAGCGCCCGCCAGCCGGTGGCCGGCGGGGCAGACGACCACGAGCGGCGTGGTGACCAGCGGCTGGAAGCGCAATGCGGAACTCATGCGATGGGTCCGTGGGGCGATGGCGAAGTCGACCTGCCCCTCGGTCACCAGGTCGACCATGTCCCGCGCGCCGACCGGGACCACGTGCACGTCCACGCCCGGATGCTCGGCCCGGAACCGGCGGATCGTCTCGACGACATCGACGCTTCGTGGCACGGCCACGGCAGCGATGCGGACCGAACCGCGCAGCAGTCCCTTGACCTCCGCGACGGCGTCGCGTGCCCGGTCGGCCGCGGCCAGCGCCGCACGGGCCGGCTCGAGGAGCGCCCGGCCGGCGTCGGTCAGTTCGGCGCCGCGCCGTCCACGGATGAACAGGCCCGTCCCCAGATCTCGTTCCAGCGCCAGGAGTGACGCCGACAGGCTCGACTGCACCATGAACGACCGCGCGGCGGCGCGGGTGAACGAGCCCTCCTCCACGACGGCCAGGAAGTGCTCGAGCTGCCTCAGTTCCACGACTGCAGAATCCGGCGCCGGGCCCGTCGGATAAAGCACGCATGCTCGCTGTGGCCCATCGACGGACTCGATGGGTGCCTCGATGCGGCGACCGGACGGCCGGTCCTCGGAGCGGGTCGCGGCTGTGACACCGCACCGGCGGCTCGAGGGTCGGCTAGACCTGTACGCGGATCCGGCGGCCGACCCGGTTCTGGCGCGCGTAGTTCTCCAGGCGGAGGCTCAGGGCATCGGTGACCACGGTGCCCCGGCTGATCAGGAGAACGCCCTCCGACGTGAGCACGTCGTCGAAGACCACCATGCCGGGCTCCAGATGCAGGACATCGACGTCCTGCGGGGGTGCCGGTGTCTCGGACGCGTCATGGCAGCTGACCAGGGCTTCCAGTACCCGGGGGTCGTAGGCGCCGGGGTCGGCTCGCAAGGCGCTGATGGTCGCCTGTGCCGATGGTCGCTGCGACATGCCCGCGTCGAAGTCGACCGCCACACGCAGGATGCGCGCGGCCAGGGGCAGGTCGTCGCCGGAGGGCATCCGAGGAGCCGATCCGGTCCCGTCGAAGCGGGCGCGCTGACAACCGATCGCCTCGGCCACGCCTTCCAGCCGAGGGATCGTGGCGACCAGGTCACGGCTGATCTCGGGAACCCGGCCGGCCATCTCAGCCTCCTCCTCGGTCAGCGGCCGCCCGGAGTCCAGCTTCGCCAAGACGTCCGGCGGCAGGGTGACCGCGCCGAGGTGGGACAGCATCGCCGTCACCTCGAGGTCCCACGGCTCCTCGACCTGGAGCGCCTCGGCGAGCTCAGTGACGGTCCGGGTCACCCGTACCGCACGGCCGAACGCCGCGGGCTGCGCGAGCGACAGCGTGGCCATCAGCGCCTCGACCGTGCGGCGGAGGGTCGTGCCGAGCAGTTCCTTCTCGGCGGTCACGAGCCGATTGAGCTCGACCGCGCTACCGATCTCCTCCACCAGCACCTCGGGCGGGCACGGCTTCGTGAGGAAGCGGTAGATCTGTCCCTCGTTGACCGCGGTGATCGCGGCCTGGGTGTCAGCCTGACCGGTCAGGAGGATCCGCACGACGTTCGGATAGAGCGAACGCACGCGGGACAGGAATGTCGCACCATCCATCTGCGGCATGCGCATGTCGGAGACGACAACGGCCACCGACTCCGATTCCAGCAACTCGAGAGCCTCCGCACCGCTGTTGGCGGTGTGCACGGTGAACCTCTTGCGCAACTGGCGCCGGAGTCCGTCCAGGATGGCGACCTCGTCGTCCACCAGGAGGATCGGCGGGGTGTCGGCCGGCGCCCGGGACAGCAGACCATCGGAGAAGTTCATCGGGGCTCCAGAAATTGCGGTCGTCAATTGTTCGGCGAAGTGCTGCCGCACTGTCCTTCGGCACGAGCTCATTCGCGCTGAAGCAGAGGAGGCCTCGGCTCTGTCGATGGCCCCCATCGAGAACGCGTGATCAATCGGACGGCGCACTGTGACGAGGTCTTCAGTGCCCGGACAAGGATCCGGATCGGCAATCGCCAGGAGTTCTCGTGCGCAAGAAGCATGCCAACGTCGTAGTGCTGTGCGGGCTGCTCGTCGGTGCCGTCGTCATGACGGCCGCTTCATCGGTGACGTGGTCGCCGGTGTCCACAGGCCTGCTCGACTCCGCCGTCGTCATCGCCGCGCCGGTCGTGGCGGCCACCTGGTGGTGGGGCCGGCGGGAACGCGATGCACGCGGCCGCGTCACGGACGCGGGTGACAAGCAGCTGGTCATCGCGGCGTACGTGGTGGGGATCGCGTCGGTCGGGGTCCTCCTGAGTGCGCCGGCGGGCAGTGCCTGGCAGATCGGCGCGTGTGCGCTGCTGCTCCTTGCCGCCGGTATCCCGGCGGCGCGTGCCACGACCTCGCCGAGACTCCGCCTGCTGAGCGCCCGCCTGGACGAGGCGGACGAGCGGCTCACCGCCCAGGACGCGGAGCTCGCCCGCTACGCGGCCGTCCTGTCCTCGACCGATGCCGCGATCGTCACCATGTCACTCGACGGCGTGATCACCGACTGGAATCCAGCGGCGACGGAGCTGTACGACTACACCCGGGCCGAGGCGCTGGGGCAGCCGGTCACGATCCTGAGTCCGGGGGGCGCCCCGGACATCCTCGAGGCGTTGGCACACGTCCTCGAGGGGGTGCCTGCCTCGTGGGAGGCCGTGCATCTCCGCCGGGACGGATCCACGGTGGAGACCTCGCTCATCCTGTCGAGGATCCGCGAACGGAACGGTGTGGCAAGCGGTGTCGTGGGGATCGCCCGCAACATCGGTGAGCAGAAGACGCGTGAGGCCGAGTTCCATCAGGAGTCCAAGCTGGAGTCCCTGGGCCGGCTCTCCGCCGGCCTGGCGCACGAGATCAACTCGCCGATCCAGTTCGTCGGGGACAACGCCCGCTTCCTCGAGGAGGCCTACGAGGAACTCATCCGCGTGGTGGGGGTCT
>JAOPUQ010000427.1 GCA_025963425.1 Modestobacter sp.
TCATGCCGGAGAACACCTCGATCGAGCGGCGTCAGCTGCTGGAGATGTACGGCGCGCAGATCATCAGCTCCCCGGCCGCCGGCGGCAGCAACCAGGCCGTCGCCGTCGCCAAGGGCCTGGCCGCCGAACACGACGACTGGGTGATGCTGTACCAGTACGGCAACCCGGCCAACGCCGAGGCGCACTACACCGGCACCGGCCCGGAGATCCTCGCCGACATGCCCTCGATCACCCACTTCGTGGCCGGGCTGGGGACCACCGGCACCCTCATGGGCGTCTCCCGCTTCCTGCGCGAGCACAAGCCCGGCGTGCAGGTCATCGCCGCGGAGCCGCGTTACGGCGAGCTGGTGTACGGCCTGCGCAACATCGACGAGGGGTTCATCCCCGAGCTCTACGACGCCGACCTGCTGGACTCCCGGTTCTCCGTCGGGCCCGACGACGCGGAGCACCGCACCCGCCAGCTGGTGGAGCGCGAGGGCCTCTTCGCCGGGATCTCGACCGGCGCGATCCTGCACGCCGCGCTGGGCATCGCGGACAAGGAAGTGGCGGCCGGACGCAAGGCCGACATCGTCTTCGTCGTCTGTGACGGCGGCTGGAAGTACCTGTCCACCGGCGCCTACGCCGGCACCCTGGACGAGGCGACCGCCGCCCTCGAGGGCCAGCTCTGGGCATGAGCCCGGAGCTGCACCTCCCGGCCCGCGGGCTGCTGTTCGACAACGACGGTGTGCTGGTCGACTCCGAGGTCAGCGTGGCCGCCTCGTGGTCGCGCTGGGCGGACGTCCACGGACTGGACCCGGCCGGGGTCACCGGTATGGTGCACGGTCGGCGGGCCGTCGACACCGTCGCCCTGCTCGTCCCCGCCGACCGGCGGACCGAGGCGGCGGAGCTGATCGACCGCTTCGAGCTCGAGGACGTCGCCGGGGTCACCGCCGTCCCCGGCGCTCTCGACCTGGTCGCCGGGTTGCCCGCGGCAGTGTGGGCGGTGGTCACCTCCGGGACCCGCGCGCTCGCCGGCGCCCGGCTGGCCACGGCCGGGCTGCCGCAGCCGACCGTGTTCGTCACGGCCGAGGACGTCGCCGCCGGCAAGCCCCACCCGCAGGGCTATGCGGCGGCCGCGGCTGCCCTGGGCCTGGACCCGGCGCAGGCGCTCGTGCTGGAGGACAGTCCCAGCGGCGTGGCGGCCGGTCTGGCCGCCGGCTGTGCGGTGCTCGGCATCGGCGAGCGGGCCCTGGAGACGCCCGCGCCGGTCGTCGTCCGGGACCTGGTCGGGGCCCGCTGGACCGGTGACGGGCTGGCGCTGCCCGCGGAGGCCGTGCTGCGGGCGCCGCGCGACCACGGCTAGCCTGGCCGGCGACATGGGCGCGGGGACGGGACGGGCGGCGGTGCCGACGTGCGGCTGACCGTCGTCGGCTGTTCCGGCAGCGCTCCGGGTCCGGCCTCGCCGGCCTCCTGCTACCTCGTCGAGCACGACGGGTTCACCCTCGTGCTGGATCTGGGGAACGGGGCCTTCGGGTCGCTCCTGGCGCTCACCGATCCCGGGTCGGTGGACGCCGTCTACCTGTCCCACCTGCATGCCGACCACTGCCTGGACGTCGCCCCCTTCATCGTCTGGCACCGGTACTCCGGGCAGTCGACGCGGTCGGCGGTGCCGCTCTACGCGCCGGTGGGGGCCGATCGCCGGCTCGCGGTCGCCTACGACCCCGACGACGGGTCCATCGAGGACGTCTTCGACGTGACGCCGATCGGCTCCGGCGACTGGACGCTCGGGCCCTTCTCGGTGTCCACGGCCCGCACCGCGCACCCCGTGGAGTGCTACGCCGTCCGGCTGACCGCCGGCGGCCGGTCGCTGGTCTACACCGGCGACACCGGCCCGAGTGCGGACGTCGTCACCCTGGCCCGCGGCGCGGACCTGCTGCTGGCCGAGGCCGCCTATCCCGAGGCCCCCGACCTGCCGCCAGGGCTGCACCTGACCGGCCGGCAGGCCGGCGAGCACGCGGCGGCCGCGGGGGTGGGCCGGCTGCTGGTCACCCACGTGCCGGCCTGGGTGGACGCCGATGCCCAGCTGGCCGCGGCGCGCGAGGTGTTTCCCGCCGCGGAACTCGCGCGGCACGCTGCGGTCTACGACATCTGACCGCCCCCGGGATCAGGTACCCCTGCGGTGAGGTAGGACGGCGGCCGCACGGGGTTGCCCGTCCGCCGCGACCCGGGCACGGTGGGCCGGTGACGGACGACGAACGGGACGGCGTCCGGCTGACCAGCCTGGACCAGCCGCTGGGCGACGGGCTCGGCGTGACCAAGGGCGACCTGGTCGACCACCTCGACGCCGTCGCCGACAACCTGGTGCCACTGCTCGCCGGCCGGCCGCTGTCGGTGGTGCGGGTGCGGCCGGGAGCGGCGCCGTTCATGCAGAAGAACGTGGCGAAGGGCGCCCCGGACTGGGTGCGGACCGTGGACGTCTGGTCGGCGGCCGCGCACCGCGACGTCCACTTCGTCGTCTGCGACGACCGCCGGACCCTGCTGTGGCTGGCCAACCAGCGCGCCGTCGAATACCACGTGCCGTTCACCCGGGTCGGCGAGGACACCCCCGGCGGCCTGGTGCTCGACCTGGACCCGCCGGAGGGCGCGGGCTTCGAGGAGGTGGTCGCCGTCGCGGCGCTGGTCCGCCGGGCCCTGGCCGAGGCCGGGCTGGCCGGGGCGGTGAAGACCAGCGGCGCCAAGGGCCTGCACGTGGTGGTGCCGGTCCGGGGCGCGCACAACGAGGACGTCGCCGCGGCGACCCGGGCGCTGGCGGCCCGGACCGAGCGGCTGGACCCGCAGCTGGCCACCACGGCCTACCTCAAGGACGAGCGCGGTGGCCGGGTCTTCGTCGACTCGACCCGCTCCGGGCAGGGCACGATCGTGGCCGCCTACAGCCCGCGGGTCCGTCCCGGTCTGCCGGTGTCCACGCCGCTGGGGTGGGACGAGCTCGGCGACGTCCGGCCCGCCGACCTCACGGTGAGCACGGCCCGGGCCCGGCTCACCGACGGCGACCCGTGGGCCGCCGCGCTGCCCGAGCCGCAGGAGCTGCCCGCCGACCTGGTCGCCGAGGGCTCCGCCATCCCGGTCGGCCGCGTCCAG
>JAOPUQ010000444.1 GCA_025963425.1 Modestobacter sp.
AGACCCAGGCCATTGACCGCAGCCACCGCATCGGTCAGGAGGAACCCGTCACCGCGTGGCGCATCATCGCCGCGCAGACCATCGACACCAGGATCGCTGAGCTGATCGACAGCAAGGCGGGGCTCGCAGCCAGGGCGCTCGACGGCTCGGAGGAGGAGGTGTGGTCATCGGCCGACGTGCAGCACGAGGCGCTCGTCGCGTTGTTGACGGACGCGTTGTCGGCGTTGCCGTAGCCACGCGCAGCCTCACAGCCCGGCCACTGACCCAGGGACTGTCGGGTCAATCGGCCGTGGCCGCGATCGGTGTTCAGCGACGCCGATGAGACCGCGGTGCGCCGCCGGGGAGCGGGCGCTGGCCGCCGGTCACCCGAGCCCGACCCTACCCACAACCGCACCGGCCGCCCCGCGCCGGAGCTGGTTGCCACCGTGCGGGGGGAGCGAACCCCGTCGTCCTGATGTGGGCCGGCCGGACCGCCGCGTACGGGCACCGCATCGAGAGGGTGCAGGAGGCTGGAACGTCCCGTTTCCGACTGGCAGGGATGCGACTCGCCACGTGCGTCGGCACGCTGGACCCAGCCGCTGGCTCCGGACGCGCTGGCTTCAGTGGCAGCCGTCGCCGCATCAGGTCGACCTGCTGGCCCTCAGCTCGTTCCGATCTCAAGGAGGTTCCGAGATCATGCACATCGCGGTCATCGGTCTGGGCAACATGGGCAGCGCACTCGCGCACCGGTTGCTTGATACGGGGCACACCGTCAGTGTGTGGAACCGGACGCCCGGACGCGCGGTGCCGCTCGTGGAGCGCGGCGCGCGAGAACTTCCGTCGCCGGAGACCGGTCAAGCGTCGCCCGACGCCATCTTCATCTGTCTGACCGACGACCGCAGCGTGCTCGACGTTGCCGCGCCGGATGGCGCGGCCCGGGAGAGCTGGACGAGGGCGCTCGTGGCCAGCACTGCAACGGTGTCCCCCGAGACCGTCTCGACGCTGCGAGACCTTTACGGCGAGCGCTTCGTGGCGGCCACGATCAGCGGCGCGCCGCAGGCGGTACGGTCCGGGGAGGCGACGTTCATCATCGGCGGCGGAGCGGCGGCCCGAACGGGGTTGGGCCCCGTCTGGGACGAGTTCGCCGGTCCGTTGGACGTCGGGGACGATCCCCGGCGCGCCGCCGTCGTCAAGCTGCTGCACAACAACCTGTTGCTGACCCAACTCGCGGTCGTCGCCGAAACGGTGCGGGTCGGGCGCCTTGCGGGGGTGGACGACGAGACGCTCACGACAATCCTGCAGGAATCGCCGATGATGCCGGGCGGGCTGCGAAACCGAATCGCGGGGTTGTTCGATCCCGCCCACGCCGGCTGGTTCAGCAGCCCACTTGCGACGAAGGACCTCGACCTGGTCCTGGGCCTGGCGCCAGAAGGGACTCGATTGCCCGTCACACAGGCCGCCCGTGACGCTTACCTCCAGGTCGGTCGTGAAGGCTGGGGCTCGGCAGACATCACAGCGGTGATCGAGCTGTAGCTGTAGTGCCCCACGGGTTTGTTGACACCGACGCAGCTGATCGGTGGCCGTCCGCCGAGTGCGGTGATGGTGTCGTTGTGCAGCCGGCCGGGCACGGTGGCTGCCTGGTCTGAGCCGGAGGCGAAGGGCGGGCGTAGGCCCATTACTCGAGACGGGTGCGGGCCGGCGGTCGAGTTGCGCTTCCTCACGCACAGCGTGAGGGGCCGTTGTCGTCTCCGGAGGCGCTCGACCGGCTCTCCGGCCTCCCGGTGATTCCCCGGTCCGCGTGCGGGTCGCTGCCCGCGCCTACGAGGCCTCCGCGCGGCGCGGGAGGTGCCCGCCCACCCCGGTGCGCGCGGGGCCCATCCGAATGAGCTCGGCGTAGGCGGCGGTGTGCAGCCGCAGGCCCAGGGCGGCCTCCTCGGCGTCCCGGGCCAGGCTCTCGTCCGCTGCGGGCACCAGCATGGCCGTACCGACGGCCTCGTGCAGGGAGGCGAGGCTGCCCAGGTGGCGGTCGGCCTGGGCGAGGAGGTCGTGCCCGGCCGTCGGAGAGCCCACGAGGTGGCCCAGGCCCGCGCGGATCCGACGGCCCTCGACCTCGAGTCGGGACAGCACCGTGGGGACGTCGCCCAGGTGGACGCCGGCTCGCTGGGCCGCGGTGACGCGCTGGCGCAGCAGCCGGTGCCCGCGGGAGATACGGAGGGCCTGCAGGGCTGCGGCACGATTCGGTGTGGGACGCAGGCGGCACGCGGTGAGGGTGAGCATGCCGTCGGCGACGAGTTGGGTCCCGGTCACGACGAGCCGGCTGCGCAGGAGCCGGCGCAGCACCAGCCAGGTGATCGTGACGAGGAGCCCGACGACGAGCAGGGCGACGAGGGCGGCGACGGTCAGGAACTCGAGCATCCGGCTCTCCCGGGGTGTCGAACGGGTGGTGGCGCGATCGTCGACGGGAACGGCGCGACCGCCTGGGGCCACCGACTATGCGCCAGGCCGGGCAGCACTTCCAGGGTCACCCCGGCGCGTGCCGCGATCCGCGGAGACAGGCACCGCCCCGCTGCTCGTCCCGGGGCCCGAGGGGGCCCGTCGATCCGCCCGCCAGACCCGTGTATGGTGGTCATTACCGACGCGGGGTGGAGCAGCTGGGTTGCTCGCTGGGCTCGTAACCCTGTGGTCACAGGTTAAAATCGTGGCCCCGCTACTCCAGGTGGGCCCGGTCACCGCGTGGTGACCGGGCCCTCTGTCTGTCCGCTGCCCGGTCCCTCGCCGGTCCGGGTGCGGGCGTGTGCAGTGCACCGACGTGAGAGGGATCCATGCAGTCCGAGAGCGGCGGGTCGTCCTGGCCCGGACAGGTCACCGTGCGGCAGCTGGCCGACGGCCGGGAGATCCGGTACTTCGACGACCGGGCCACCGGCACCCCGGTCCACGGGGCGGTCGACACCCGGCCGCTGCCCGAGCCGCCGCACGCCGGGGAGCTGCGCCTGGACGTCCTCACCGGTGAGTGGGTGACCATCGCCGGGCACCGGATGAACCGCACCTTCCTGCCCAGTGCCGCCGACTGCCCGCTGGACCCCACCCGCGACCCGGCGCGCCCCACCGAGGTCCCCGACGCCGACTACGACGTCGTGGTGTTCGCCAACCGCTTCCCCAGCTACGCCCCGCTCGCCGGGGGCCCGGCCTCCGCCGGCCATCCCGAGGTGCTGGGCCCGCCGGACCGCCCGGCCCTGGGGCACTGCGACGTCATCGTCTTCTCCAGCGACCACGAGGCCTCCGTCGTGGACCTGCCGGCCGAGCGGCTGCGGACCATCGTCGAGGCCTGGGCGCAGCGCACCGCGGAGCTGTCGGCGGACCCGGCGGTGGCCGGGGTGTTCGTCTTCGAGAACTCCGGCGAGGAGATCGGGGTGACGCTGAGCCACCCGCACGGACAGGTCTACGCCTACCCGGTCGTCCCCCCGCGGTCGGCGCAGCTGATCGGGCGCGCCCGGCAGCACCGCGCGGCCACCGGCGGCAACCTGCTGGCCGACGTGCTGGCCGCCGAGCTCTCCGAGGGCCGCCGGGTCGTGCTCCGCGGCGAGCACTTCTCCGCCTACGTGCCCCGGGCGGCCCGCTGGCCGGTCGAGGTGCACCTGGCGCCGCACCGCGACGTCCCCGACCTGGCCGCCCTGGACGACGCCGAGCGCGACGAGCTCGGCGGCATCTACCAGGAACTGCTGCGCCGGGTGAACCGCTTCCATCCCGGCGTCGACCGGGTGCCCTACATCTCCGGCTGGCACCAGGCCCCGACCGGCGCGGACCGGGAGCTGGGCCGGCTGCACCTGCAGCTGTTCTCGCTGCTGCGCGCCCCCGGCAAGCTCAAGTACCTGGCCGGTTCGGAGTCCGGCATGGGCGCCTGGGTGAACGACACGACCCCGGAGCGGATCGCCGACCGGCTGCGCGAGGTGGGTGCGTGACCGGCGGCCAGGAACAGTCGGACCGGGCCGTCGCCGAGCTGGCGCGCGCCTGGGGCGCCGAGCCGGACGGCGTGTGGACCGCGCCCGGCCGGGTCAACCTGATCGGCGAGCACGTCGACTACAACGGCGGGCGCTGCCTTCCCCTGGCGCTGGACCGGGTCACGGCCGCGGCGGTGCGGGTCCGCGAGGACGACCAGGTGCGGCTGGCCAGCGACGACCCCGACGCCGAGCCGTTCACCGGCCGGCTCTCCGAGCTCGGCCCGGGGAGCGTGTCGGGCTGGGCCGCCTACGCCGCCGGCGTGCTCTGGGCGCTGCAGAAGGCCGGCATCGAGGTGCCCGGCATGGACGTCGCGGTGTCCAGTGACGTGCCGTTGGGCGCCGGGCTGTCCAGCTCCGCGTCGCTGGAGTGCGCGGTCGCCCTGGCCGCGGCCGAGCTGGCCGGGCGCGCCGACGCCCCGGCGCTGCGCCGGCTGCTGGTCGAGGCCGCCATCCGGGCCGAGAACGAGGTCGTGGGCGCCGCCACCGGCGGCATGGACCAGACCGTGGCGATGCTGGCGGAGGAGGGTGCGGCCCTGCTCATCGACACCCGGGACGGTGCGACGGAGCCGGTGCCGCTGGGCCTGGCCGAGGCCGGTCTGCAGCTGCTGGTGATCGACACCCGGGTGCGGCACGCCCTGGCCGACGGGCAGTACGGGCAGCGCCGGGCCGACTGCGAGGAGGCGGCGCGGCTGCTCGGTGTGGGTCTGCTCGGCGAGGCCACACCGGCCGACGTCGACCGGTTGACCGATCCGCGGTTGCGGGCCCGCGCCCGGCACGTGGTCAGCGAGATCGCCCGGGTCGACGAGCTGGTTGCCCTGGTGCGGGCCGAGCGGGTGGCCGAGTGCGGCCCGCTGCTGGACGCCTCGCATGCCTCGCTGCGCGACGACTACGAGGTGTCGGCGGTGGAGCTGGACACGGTCGTCGCGGCCGCGACCGCCGCCGGCGCGCTGGGCGCGCGGATGACGGGGGGCGGGTTCGGCGGCTCGGCCATCGCGCTGGTGCCCGAGCACGCGGTGTCCGACGTCGAGGCCGCGGTGGTCAGCGCCTGTGCGGAGCGCGGTCTGACCCGGCCGGCCACGCTCGTGGTCACCTCCGGCCCGGCGGCCCGCCGGCTGTCCTGACCGGCGGGGAACGGGGAACAGCGGGCCGGGCGCGGCGCGTTCGAGGGGCCATGGAACCGACCGTGACCGATGCGCCGGAGAGCAGCCGCTACGAGATCCGGGACGGCGACCGCCTGCTGGGCCTGGCCGCCTACCAGCGCCGCGGCGACCAGGTGGTGTTCACCCACACCGAGGTCGAGGACAGCCAGGAGCACTCGGGTCTGGGCAGCCGGCTGGTGCGCGGCGCCCTGGACGACGTCCGCAGGTCCGGGGGCACCGTCGTCCCGTTGTGCTCGTTCGTGAAGGGCTGGATCGAGCGGCACCCCGAGTACCGCGACCTGGTCGACGCCCCCGCCGAGCACTGAGGTCGGTGCAGTGAGCGTGCAGGACGTGCAGGCCGACGACCACGTCCTCGGCGACCCGGACGCACCGGTGACGGTGCTGGAGTACGGCGACTACGAGTGCCCCTACTGCGCGGCGGCGGCTCCGGTGCTGCGCCGCCTGGTGGCCGAGGCCGACGGCGCCGTCCGGCTGGTGTTCCGCAACTACCCGCTGCCCGACGTCCACCCGCACGCGCTGACCGCCGCGCTGGCCGCGGAGGCCGCGGCCGCGCAGGGCGCGTTCTGGGAGATGCACGAGCTGTTGTTCGACCGGCAGGACCGGCTCTCCGACGCCGACCTGCGGGCCTACGGCGAGGAGCTGGGCCTGGCCGGCGACCGGCTGGTGGGGGAGGCCGCCCAGCCCTTCGGGGACAAGGTGGAGGCCGACTTCGCCGCCGGCCTGGCCGCGGAGGTGCCCGGCACGCCCACGATCTTCGTCAACGGCGTGCTGTTCTCCGGTCGTCCGGAGCTCGCTGCGCTGCAGCGTGCGGTGGCCGCCGCGGGCCGCTCAGGCGGGGACGCGGGGCTCGAGCCAGGGCCGGGGGGGCAGCGTTCGCGGCGCATCCGCTTCCGGCGTGCACAGCGGGAACCGCTCGCCGAGGAAGCGCAGCAGCAGGGTGCCCAGGACCGCTGCGGCCAGTGACCCGGCGAGGATGCCGATCTTGGCCTGCTCGCGCAGCAGGACGTCGTCGAAGGCCAGGTCGGTGATGAACAGCGAGATGGTGAAGCCGATCCCGGCCAGCGTCGCCCCCGCCATCAGGTGCGACCAGCGCACGCCGCCGGGCAGCACCCCCCATCCCGTGCGCAGCGCCACGAACGTGCCGGCGGTGATCCCGACGGCGTTGCCGGCGACCAGGCCGAGCAGCACGCCGAGGGTCACCGGCGAGCCCAGCGCGGCCTCCAGGGTCTCGCCGTCCAGCCGCACGCCGGCGTTGGCCAGCCCGAAGACCGGCACCACCACGTAGGCCGTCCAGCGGTGCAGGGACTCCTGCAGCCGCGCGTTGGCCGGCACGGTGGCCGCCACCGCCAGGTTGGTCAGCCGGGCCCGCTGGGCATCGGGCGCCTCGCGCAGCGCCCGGCCGAACTGGGCGGTGCGGGCGATCTCGCGCTCCGACGGCGGCCGCGCCGGCAGGACCAGCCCGAGCACCACCCCGGCGAGCGTGGCGTGCACCCCGGACTCGTGCACCGCGAGCCACAGCGCCACGCCGACCAGCACGTAGGGGGTCAGCCGCCAGACGCCCATCCACCGCATCGCCAGCAGCACCCCGACCAGCGCCAGGGCGACGAGCAGCGCGGGGACGACCACGGCGTCGGTGTAGAAGACCGCCATCACGCCGATCGCGCCGATGTCGTCGACGATGGCCAGGGTCAGCAGGAACAGCCGCAACCGGTCGGGGCAGCGGGGCCCGAACAGTGCCAGCACGCCCAGGGTGAAGGCGGTGTCGGTGCTCATCACGATGCCCCAGCCGCTGCTGGCCGGCCCGGAGTGGTTGACCGCCAGGTACAGCAGCGCGGGCACGGCGAGCCCGCCGATCGCGCCCAGTGCCGGGGCGGCCACCGAGCGGCGGTTGCGCAGCTCGCCGGTGGCCACCTCGCGGGTGATCTCCAACCCGACGACCAGGAAGAACAGCGCCATGGCGGCGTCGTTGACCCAGTGGCGCAGGTCCAGGCTCAGGCTCAGGTCACCGACGCCGATGGTGGCCGGCGTGCTCCAGAAGGCCTCGTAGCCACCCGACCAGGGCGAGTTGGCCCAGGCCAGGGCGCACAGCGCGCCCACCAGCAGCAGCGCGGAGCCGCCGGCCTCGGTGCCCATGTACAGCCGGGAGGAGGGCGACAGGGTGGGCACGCTGACCCGCAACGGCGGCCCCGGACGGGGCGGCTGGACCACGGCGCCTCCTCGGGTGCGGGGGTGATCGTCTCAGCCGGCAGGCAACCGCCGGGTCAGAGCACGTGTTCCCCGTACATCTCGCCCAGCGGGTCGGCGATGAGCTCGATGCGGGCGCCGTCGGGGTCGCGGAAGTACACCGAGACGCCGCTGTGCACCACGTGCTCGACGCCGGCGCCGGTCAGCCTCCCGACCAGTGCCTCCCACCGCTGCGGCTCCACGCTGATCGCCACGTGGTGCAGGCCACCGAGCACCTCGGTGTACGGGCCGACGTCCAGGCCCGGGAAGTCGAAGAAGGCCAGCAGGTTGCCATTGCCGATGTCGAAGAAGAAGTGCGAGGACCCCGGGTAGTCGCGGTTCTCGATCAGCTCGGTGAGCGGGAACCCGAGCACGTCCTGGTAGAAGCGGATGGTCGCCTCGACGTCGCTGCTGATCAGGGCGGTGTGGTGCAGCCCGCGGGCGGTGGAGGCGGGGCGCTCGCCGGCCGGCCGCAGGTGCTCGTCACGGATGCGGGCCCGGGTGGCGGCCAGCGCGTTCGGGTCCGGGGTACTGGTGTTCTCGGTGGTGCTCACGGCGTCCTCCTGCGGGTGCTGCCGGGCGGTGTCGTCCCGGTGCCTGCTCCGGTCAACCCGGTCGGCTGCCGGTGCGTTCCCGCGGGGGCGGTGGACCCTCCCCGGGAGGGGAGGGCTGGGGTGCGGCTGGGAGGCTGGGGCCATGCGCGTCCTGGTCGCCGGGTGGTTCAGCTTCGACGAGTTCATCGCCACCGTCGGCGACGAGCTGGGGGCCGGCGTCGTCGTCGGCTGGCTGCGGGAGCTCGGCATCGACCACGACGTCGCCTGGGCGCCCTACTTCCAGCGTGGCCCCAACTGGCGCGACGTCGACCCGGCCGACTACACCCACCTGATCTTCGTCAGCGGCCCGCTCTTCGACCTCCCGGCCCTGCGGGAGCTGAGTGCGGCCTTCGCCGGCGCGCAGCGGTGGGCGGTCAACGTCTCGGTCGTCTCCGATGCCGGGCGTGCGCTGTTCGACCGGGTATGGGAGCGCGACGCCCCGGGGCTGGCGCGGCCGGACCTGGCCGGCGGGACGACGACGCCCGACGTCCCGGTGCTCGCGGTCGCGTTCGCCCCGCCGCAGGAGGAGTACGGCTCGCGCAGCCGCGCCGACCGGGTGCGCGGTGTCCTGGAGGACTGGCTGCGGGCGCGCGCCATGCCGTGGTTCGAACTGGGCATGGACCTCTACGAGAAGCCCTACGACCGCTTCCCCTCGCAGGTGGAGGCGCTGATCCGGCGAGCCGACGTGGTGGTGAGCATGCGGCTGCACGCCCTGGTGCTGGGGCTGGCGCACGGCGTCCCGGTCATCGCCTGCGACGGGGTGGCGGGTGGGGCGAAGGTGAGCGCGCAGGCCACCGCGCTGGGCTGGCCGCTGCTGCTGACCGCGGGCGAGATCGATCCGCACGCGCTGGACGCCGCGCTGGAGCACGCGCTGTCCGGAACGCTGGCCGACCCGATCGCGCAGGCGCAGCGGCGCATGCGGGAGGGCAACGCCGAGGCCCGCGCGTGGTTCATCCAGCAGCTGGGCCGCTGACGGCAGGTGTGTTGTGGTCACCCCACCTCCTCTCTAGCGTGAGGTGACGGGCACAGACCGGGCCCACAGGGAGGCCGCCGGCGGTCACCCGGCACGCCGACGTCGACGTCTGATGCGGGTGCTGGTCGGACTGAGGCAGCCGGTCGACGAGCCTCAGCCCAGCGGGCGCTGGGCGGTCCGGAACCGCCGCTCCAGCTCGGCGTCGACGGGCCGCCGGGCGCGCAGGGCGGCCGGCAGC
>JAOPUQ010000448.1 GCA_025963425.1 Modestobacter sp.
TCGTCGACCTGGCGATGCTGCAGGGCGAGCGGGCCGCGCACCCGGACCGACCGGTCGCCGGCTCGGTCGCCGCCGACGACGTCGCGGCCGCGCACGCCCTGATCGAGCTGGAGACCTCGCTGCTGCGCGCCGAGCGGCAGGCCGCCGCGGTGGCCCCCACCGTCTCGGCGCTGCGCAGCCAGGCCGCCGGGGTCGTCGACGCCGAGCTGCTGAGGCTGTCCACCCGGCTGCCCGATCTCGACGCCCGCGCGCGCAGCGAGATCGCCCGCACGGTCCGCCGTGTGGTCGACAAGCTGCTGCACGAGCCGACGGTGCGGGTGAAGGAGCTGGCCAGCGCCCCCGGCGGCACCGACTACGCCGACGCCCTCCGCGCCCTCTTCGGCCTGGGCATCGGCGAGGGTCTCGACGGCGACACCGCCACGCTGTCCGACGCGGTGACCGTGGACCCCGAGCTGCCGGCCGGCACCCGGCTGTCGGCGCTGGACCTGCGCGGCGCCGGCGAGGAGGTCTCGTGACGCCGACCGCGGTCCAGCGGCAGGCACTGCGCCTGGGCACCCGGGCCAGCCAGCTCGCCCTCACCCAGTCCCAGCACGTCGCCGACGCGCTCACCGCGGCCAGTGGCGTCCCGGTCGAGCTGGTCCACGTCAGCACCCACGGTGACCGCTCGCAGGCCGCGATCAGCCAGCTCGGCGGCACCGGGGTCTTCGTGACCGCGCTGCGGGACGCCCTGCGCGCCGGGGACGTCGACCTGGCGGTGCACAGCTTCAAGGACCTGCCCACCGCTCCGGCCCCGGGCCTCACGATCGGCGCGGTCCCGCCGCGGGAGGACCCGCGCGACGTGCTGGTGGCCCGCAACGGTCTGACCCTCGGCGAGCTCCCGCCCGGGGCGCAGGTGGGCACCGGAGCCCCGCGCCGGATGGCCCAGCTGCGTGCCCTCGGCCTCGGCCTGTCCGTGGTGCCGATCCGCGGCAACGTCGACACCCGGATGGCGCGCGTGGCCGGGAACGGCGACGGCCCCGGTGACCTGGACGCCGTCGTCCTGGCCCGGGCCGGGTTGTCCCGGCTCGGCCGGCTGTCCGCGGCCACCGAGGTCCTCGACCCGATCCAGGTGCTGCCGGCCCCCGCGCAGGGCGCGCTGGCCGTGGAGTGCCGGACCGACGACACCCGGGTCCGCGAGCTGCTCGCCTTGCTCGACGACCCGGCCGCGCGCGCCTGCGTCGCCGCCGAGCGCGCGGTGCTCACCGCGCTCGAGGCCGGCTGCAGCGCCCCGGTGGCCGCCTACGCCGAGCTCGCCGAGGCCGAGGACGGCACCGCCGAGCTCTACCTGCGCGCCTCGGTGACCGCACTCGACGGCAGCGACGGTGTCCGCGGCTCGGTCTCCGGGCCCGCCACCGATGCTGTCGAGCTGGGGCGCGCCCTGGCTGCCGAGCTCCTCGACCGCGGCGCCGCCTCCCTGATGGCGAGCAGCCGGTGACCCTTTCCGCGGTCGGCGATCCCTCGCCGCACCGCCCCTCCCGTCCCGTACCACCCGCTGCGACCCCCTCCGGGGGCAAGGAACAGGAGCACGCGATGACGCGCTCACGCAAGCAGAACGGCCGAGTGGTCTTCGTCGGCGCCG
The DNA here is from genome assembly GCA_025963425.1 of Modestobacter sp. Taxonomy (GTDB): domain Bacteria; phylum Actinomycetota; class Actinomycetes; order Mycobacteriales; family Geodermatophilaceae; genus Modestobacter. Next base: position 1,619 of record JAOPUQ010000448.1, read on the forward strand.
GCCCCGGCGACCCGGAGCTGCTCACCGCCCGGGCCAGCGCCGCACTGGCGGCCGCCGACCTGGTGCTGGCCGACCCCGACGTCTCCGGCGCCCTCGTCGAGGCGCTCCGGGAGCAGCACCCGGACCTCGAGCTCACCACGGTGAGCGGCGAGCCGGCCGAGGTCGCCAAGAACGCCGTGGCCGCGGCCAAGAACGGCAGCACCGTCGTCCGGTTGATCGCCGGTGACCCGTTCACCACCGACGCGGTGGTGAAGGAGGCGCTGGCCGTCACCCGGACCAGCGTGCCCTTCGACGTCGTCCCCGGTGTCGCGGTGGGTACCGCCGTCCCGGCCTACGCCGGCGTGGCCATCGGGGCCGCCTCGGTGCAGGCCGACCTGCGCCCGCAGGCCGGCGGCGAGCCCACCGTCGACCTCGGTGCACTGGCCGCGGCCGCCACCGGTACCGGCAGCCCGCTGGTGCTGCAGGCGACCGCCGAGCAGCTGCCCACCGTGGCCGCCGGGCTCGTCGAGGGCGGCCTGCCGGGCAGCACCCAGGTCGTCGTCACCGTCGAGGGCTCCGGAACGGCGCAGAAGAGCGTCGTCGCCAAGCTGTCCGCGGTCGCGGAGAAGACCGCCGGGCTGGACGCGCTGGCCGGCAACGTCGTGGCCACCGTGGGCGCCGTCGTCGACAAGCGCGCCAAGCTGTCGTGGTGGGAGAGCCGGCCGCTGTTCGGCTGGCGCGTGCTGGTGCCGCGCACCCGGGAGCAGGCCGGCGAGATGAGCGACCGGCTCCGCGCCTACGGTGCGGTCCCGGTCGAGGTGCCGACCATCGCCGTCGAGCCGCCGCGCAGCCCCGCGCAGATGGACCGTGCGGTCAAGGGCCTGGTCACCGGCCGGTACGGCTGGATCGTGTTCACCTCCACCAACGCGGTGAAGGCGGTGCGGGAGAAGTTCGCCGAGCTCGGCCTGGACGCCCGCGCCTTCGCCGGGGTCAAGGTCGCCTGCGTGGGCGAGCAGACCGCCGACGCCGTCCGCTCGTGGGGCATCGTGCCCGAGCTGGTGCCCACCGGTGAGCAGTCCAGCGAGGGCCTGCTGGCGGACTTCCCGCCCTACGACGACGTGTTCGACCCGATCGACCGGGTGCTGCTGCCCCGCGCCGACATCGCCACCGAGACCCTCGCCGCGGGCCTGAAGGACCGCGGCTGGGAGATCGACGACGTGACCGCCTACCGGACCGTGCGCGCCGCCCCGCCGGCGGCCGCGGTGCGCGAGGCGATCAAGGGCGGTGGCTTCGACGCGGTCTGCTTCACCTCCTCCTCGACGGTGCGCAACCTGGTCGGCATCGCCGGCAAGCCGCACGCCCGCACCGTCGTCTCGGTGATCGGCCCGGCCACCGCGGCCAGCGCCACCGAGTTCGGGCTGCGGGTCGACGTGCAGCCCGAGACGGCCGCCGTCGGGCCGCTGGTCGACGCGCTCGCCGACTTCGCCGAGGCCCGCCGGGCCGAGGCCGAGGGGGAGGGCGGAAAATGACCAGCGGGGGCGCGAACCCGGGCTTCGCCCGGGGCCGGCGGCTGCGCTCCACCCCGGCGATGCGCCGGTGGACGGCACAGACCCGGCTGGCTCCCGCGGACTTCGTGCTGCCGGTGTTCGTCAAGCAGGACATCGCCGAGCCGGTGCCGATCAGCTCCATGCCCGGCGTCGTCCAGCACTCGATGGACTCCTTGCGCAAGGCCGCGCACGACGCGGCCGAGGCCGGGATCAGCGGGCTGATGCTGTTCGGGATCCCGGCGGAGAAGGATGCCGTCGGCTCGCAGGCCGACGCGGCCGACGGCATCGTCAACGTGGCCCTGCAGCAGCTGCGCGCCGACCTCGGTGACGAGCTGGTGCTGATGGCCGACCTGTGCCTGTGCGAGTACACCGACCACGGGCACTGCGGGGTGGTCACCCCGGCCGGCGTCGTCGACAACGACCCCACGCTGGACCGCTACGCCGCGGTGGCCATCGCCCAGGCCCGGGCCGGGGCGCACGTCATCGCACCCAGCGGGATGATGGACGGCCAGGTCGCCGCCATCCGGGCCGGCCTGGACAGCGCCGCGTTCACCGAGACGCCGATCCTGGCGTACGCGGCCAAGTACGCCTCCGGCTTCTACGGCCCCTTCCGGGAGGCCGCCGAGGGGGCGCCGCAGTTCGGTGACCGCTCGACGTACCAGATGGACCCGCCCAACGCCGACGAGGCGCTGCGCGAGGTCGCGCAGGACCTCGCCGAGGGCGCGGACGCCGTCATGGTCAAGCCGGCACTGCCCTACCTGGACATCCTCAGCAGGGTCGCCGACGCCGTCGACGTCCCGGTGAGCGCGTACCAGGTCAGCGGTGAGTACGCGATGGTCGAGGCCGCCGCGGCCAACGGCTGGATCGACCGCGAGCGGGCGATCCTGGAGACGCTGACCGCGATCCGCCGCGCGGGCGCGGGATCGGTACTGACGTACTGGGCGGTCGAGGCCGCCCGCTGGCTGCGCTGACCGGCCCGTGACGGCGGCCCGCGACGGGACCCACCTCGAGCCGGGCGGCTCGTGGCGGTCGTTCTGGCTGGTCGCCGCCGCGCTGGCGGTGCTGCTGGTGCTCGACGCGGTACTGCCCGGCCCCGACGTCCCAGCACTGCTGTGGGTGCTGTTCGGCGTGCTGGTGCTGGGCGGGGTCGGCGCGGGCTGCGTGTCCGCCCGCCGGATCTGGACCGTCCGGGTCGACGGCCGCGGCGAGGACGCCGCGCTGACCGTCGGCCGGGACCGGCTGCCGCTGGCCGAGGTGGACGCCGACCACCTGCGCGCGGTGGTCGCCGGCACCGCCGGGGTGGATGCCGGCGCCCCCCTGCTGGGTGGGGGCTGGTCGGTGCCCAAGGGCCGCACCGGGCTGCCGCTCCGGCGCACCGACGGGCAGACCCTGCTCGTCCCCACCCGGGCACCGCAGACGCTGGCGGCGGTGATCCTGCGGGCACACCCCACCGCGGCCGGCCCCACAGACACGCCTGGGAGAGTGGAGCCGTGACGACGCCGTACTCCTACGAGGCCCCTGCCTCCGCGCAGCTGTTCGACCGGGCCGGCCGGGTCACCCCCGGCGGCGTCAACTCCCCGGTGCGGGCCTTCCGCGCCGTCGGCGGGACGCCGCGGTTCATGGCCGAGGGCCGCGGGGCCTGGCTGACCGACGTCGACGGCCGCCGCTACGTCGACCTGGTCGCCTCCTGGGGCCCGATGATCCTGGGCCACGCCCACCCCGAGGTGGTCGCCGCCGTCACCGCCGCGGCCCGCCGCGGCTTCAGCTTCGGCACCCCCACCCAGGGCGAGGTCGACCTCGCCGAGGAGATCGCCGCCCGGGTCGCCCCGGTCGAGCGGGTGCGGCTGGTCAACTCCGGCACCGAGGCGGTGCTGTCGGCCATCCGGCTGGCCCGCGGCGCCACCGGCCGGCCGCTGGTGGTCAAATTCGCCGGGTGCTACCACGGCCACGTCGACGCGCTGCTGGCCTCCGCCGGCTCCGGTGTGGCCACCCTCGGCCTGCCGGACACCCCCGGGGTCACCACCGGTGCCGCCGCGGACACCGTCGTCCTGCCCTACAACGACGTCGCGGCGGTCGAGGCGGTGTTCGCCGAGAAGGGCGACCGGATCGCCTGCGTGATCACCGAGGCCGCGGCCGGCAACATGGGCGTCGTCCCGCCGCTGGACGGGTTCAACGCCCACCTGCGCCGGATCACCGCCGCGCACGGCGCGCTGCTGGTCGTCGACGAGGTGATGACCGGCTTCCGGGTGTCCCGCTCCGGTTGGTACGGCATCGAGCCGGTCGAGGCCGACCTGTTCACCTTAGGCAAGGTGATGGGCGGCGGGCTGCCGGCCGCGGCGTTCGGTGGCCGCGCCGACGTCATGGAGCAGCTGGCCCCGGCCGGGCCGGTCTACCAGGCGGGCACGCTGTCCGGGAACCCGGTCGCGGTCGCCGCCGGGCTGACCACGCTGCGGCTGTGCACCGAGGACGTCTACGCCCGCTGCGACGAGGTGGCCGCCGTCCTGCGCGGGGCGACCGGCGCGGCGCTGTTCGCCGCCGGGGTCAAGCACCGGGTCCAGCAGGCCGGTTCGATGTTCTCCGTCTTCTTCGTGCCCGACGAGCGCCAGGTGCGCGACTACGACGACGCGCGCAGCCAGGACACCGCCCGGCACACCGCCTTCTTCCACTCCATGCTCGCCTCCGGCGTGTACCTGCCGCCCTCGGCCTACGAGGCCTGGTTCGTCAGCGCCGCGCTGGACGACGCCGCGGTCGAGCACGTCCTCGCCGCGCTGCCGGCCGCGGCGTTCGGTGGCCGCGCCGACGTCATGGAGCAGCTGGCCCCGGCCGGGCCGGTC
>JAOPUQ010000454.1 GCA_025963425.1 Modestobacter sp.
AGGCGAGGTCCCGGACGCCGACCTGGGCGCCGGACCACACGTCGCGCACGGCGTCCCGGTACTTGCCGTTCCACTCCGTCCAGGGCGGCGGGAAGTTGCCCACCTGGTAGCCGCCCTCGCCGACGTCCCACGGCTCGGCGATCAGCTTGACCTGGCTGACCACCGGGTCCTGGTGGACGACGTCGAAGAACGCCGAGAGCCGGTCGACGTCGTGCATCGAGCGGGCCAGCGCCGAGGCGAGGTCGAAGCGGAAGCCGTCGACGTGCATCTCGTCCACCCAGTAGCGCAGCGAGTCCATCAGCAGCGCCAGCACCGGCGGACGGCGGACGTCCAGGGTGTTCCCGCAGCCGGTGTAGTCGGTGTAGTGGGCGGGGTCCCCGCCGCCGAGCCGGTAGTAGCCGCCGTTGTCGATGCCCTTGAACGACAGGGTCGGACCGGTGTGGTCGCCCTCGGCGGTGTGGTTGTAGACCACGTCGAGGATCACCTCGATCCCCGCGGTGTGCATCGCCTTGACCATCGCCTTGAACTCGGTCACCTGCGCGCCCCCGGAGCCGGCGGAGCTGTAGGCGGCGTGCGGGGCGAAGTAGCCCAGCGTGTTGTAGCCCCAGTAGTTGGTCAGCCCGCGGCGCAGCAGGTGCGGCTCGCTGACGAAGTGGTGCACCGGCAGCAGCTCGACCGCGGTCACGCCGAGGGACACCAGGTGCTCGACGAAGGCCGGGTGGGCCAGGCCCGCGTAGGTGCCGCGCAGTGCCGGGGGGATGTCGGGGTGGCGCATCGTGGCGCCCTTGACGTGCACCTCGTAGATGACCGTGTCCGACCAGGGGGTGCGCAGCGTCGTGTCGCCCGACCAGGGGAAGGAGTCGTGGATGACCACGCCCCGCGGCACGAACGGTGCGGAGTCGGCGGGGTCGGCCAGGGACGGCTCGTGCTGGCGGTGGCCGAAGAGCGCCGGGTCCAGGCGCAGCTCGCCGTCCACGGCGCGGGCGTAGGGGTCCAGCAGCAGCTTCGCGGGGTTGTACCGCGCACCGGAGGCGGGGTCGTGCGGTCCCCGCACCCGGTAGCCGTACCGCTGGCCGGGCCGGACGCCGGGCACCCGGCCGTGCCACACCTGGTGGGTGGTCTCCTGCAGGCGCTCCGGGTGCTCGGTGCCGTCGGGGTCGAACAGGCACAGGTCCACCCCGGTCGCCCCGGCCGACCACAGGGCGAAGTTGGTGCCCGTGCCGTCCCAGTGGGCTCCCAGCGGTGCCGACGTCCCGGGCCAGACCTCGACCGGCGGACCGGCTGCTGATGCGCTCACCCGACGCATGGTGCCCGACCCGTTCCCGCGCGTCTGCTGGCCGCCTCGCCGACACTCCCGCGGGATTGGTTGGATGTCGCCCGTGGACAGTGAACCGGTCGTCGAGATCCGGGGCGTCGACGTCGTGCGCGGCCAGGCCTTCCTGCTGCGCGGCGTCGACTGGACAATCCGGGCTGACGAGCGCTGGGTGCTCCTGGGGCCCAACGGCGCGGGCAAGACGACGCTGCTGCAGCTGGCCTCGGCGCAGATGCATCCCAGTGCCGGCGAGGTGCGCATCCTGGGGGAGACCCTGGGGGCGGTCGACGTCTTCGAGCTGCGGCCGCGGATCGGTCTGACCAGCGCGGCCCTGGCCCAGCGGATCAGCCCGGGCGAGCGGGTGGGCGACGTCGTGGTCAGCGCCGGCTACGCCGTGGTCGGGCGGTGGCGGGAGCGCTACGACGTCCACGACCTGACCCGGGCGGCGATGCTGATGCAGCAGTGGGGCGTCGCCCCGATGGCCCACCGGCCCTTCGGCACGCTCAGCGAGGGGGAGCGCAAGCGCACCCAGATCGCCCGGGCGCTGATGACCGACCCGGAGCTGCTGCTGCTCGACGAACCGGGCGCCGGGCTGGACCTGAGCGGCCGGGAGGACCTGGTCACCCGGCTGTCGGACCTGGCCCGGGACGCCTACGCGCCGGCCCAGGTACTGGTCACCCACCACGTCGAGGAGATCCCGCCGGGCTACACCCACGCGCTGCTGCTGCGCGACGGCGAGGTGGTGGCCGCCGGGGCGGTCGAGGACGTGCTGACCGCGCCGCTGCTGTCCGAGGCGTTCGAGCTGCCGCTGACGGTGCTGCGGGAGGACGGCCGGTTCGCCGCCCGGCGGTCGGACTGACCCGGCTCCCCTAGGGTGCGGGGGACGACGACGTCCCCGCACGACAGGAGACCCCCATGGCAGCGCCGGAGTTCGTCACCCTGCAGGTCGAGGACGGGGTCGGCACGATCCGCCTCGACCGGCCGAAGATGAACGCGATCAACGAGCAGCTGCACTACGAGGTGCGGGCCGCCGCGCTGGAGGCGAGCGCGGACCCGGGCGTCCGCGCGGTCGTCCTCTACGGAGGCGAGCGCGTGTTCGCCGCCGGCGCCGACATCAAGGCGATGTCGCAGCTGTCCGGCTCGGCGATGGTCGCCTGGGGCCGGGAGCTGACCTCCTCGTTCAGCCGGGTCGCCGACATCCCCAAGCCGGTCATCGCCGCCATCACCGGGTACGCCCTGGGCGGCGGTTACGAGCTGGCGCTGTGCGCCGACTTCCGGGTCATGGGCACCAACGCGAAGGTGGGCCAGCCGGAGATCCAGCTGGGCGTGATCCCGGGTGCGGGCGGCACCCAGCGGCTGGTGCGGTTGGTCGGCCCGGCCAAGGCCAAGGACCTGGTGTTCACCGGTCGCCACGTGGGGGCGGAGGAGGCCCTGGAGATGGGCCTGGCCGACGCGGTGGTGCCCGACGACGAGGTCTACGCCACCGCCGTGGCGATGGCGCGGAAGTTCGCCGCCGGCCCGCCGCTGGCGCTGGCCGCGGCCAAGCAGGCGATCGACGTCGGGGGGGACGGTCGCCTGGCCGACGGCCTGGCGCTGGAGAGCCGGCTGTTCGCCGAGCTGTTCGACACCGAGGACCAGAAGACCGGCATGCAGTCGTTCCTGGAGAGCGGGCCGGGGAAGGCCACGTTCAGCGGTCGCTGAGCCGGCTCGGTCATCATGCGCAGGTGACCGGCACCCCCTCTCCCGACGTCGACCGGACCGACCGCGGCGGGCGGGCCTGGCTGGAACGGGCGGTGGCCCTGGTGGAGGCCGACGCGCTGCGCAGCGCCGACACCCACCTGCTGGTCTTCCCTCTCCCGCCGGAGTGGGGGGTCGACCTGGACCTCAAGGACGAGTCGACCCACCCCACCGGCAGCCTCAAGCACCGGCTGGCCCGCTCGCTGTTCCTCTACGCGCTGTGCTCCGGGCAGATCACCGAGGGCAGCACGGTCGTGGAGGCCTCCAGCGGGTCGACGGCGGTGAGCGAGGCCTACTTCGCCCGGATGCTGGGCCTGCCGTTCGTCGCGGTGATGCCCGCCTCGACCAGCCCGGAGAAGATCGCGCTGATCGAGTTCCACGGCGGCCGGTGCCACCTGGTGG
>JAOPUQ010000483.1 GCA_025963425.1 Modestobacter sp.
CGGCCTCGCGGCGCCCTTCCGCGGGCCCACCGGCCTGGTGGTCGGCGCGCTGGGCGTCAGCGGGCCGCTGACCGTGGTCTTCGACGGCCGGGGCCAGCCGAGGGGCTCGCTGGTCGCGATGGTGGTCGACGCTGCCTCGGCGGTCTCCCGCGAGCTCGGGCACGGCGGATGAGCCCTCATGACTGAGCGCTACGTGCTGGCCGTCGACCAGGGGACGACGTCCACCCGGTCGCTCGTCTTCGACCGCGCCGGGCGGATGGTCGCGGTGCGTCAGCGGGAGCACCGCCAGCACTTCCCCCGGCCCGGCTGGGTGGAGCACGACCCGATGGAGATCTGGGCGAACACCCAGCGGACGACGGCACAGGTGCTGGGCGACGTCCCGAACGCCGGGGACGTCGTGGCCCTGGGCATCGCCAACCAGCGGGAGACCACCGTCGTGTGGGACCGGGTGACCGGCCGCCCGATCACCCGCGCGCTGGTGTGGCAGGACACCCGGACCGCCGGCCTGGTCGCCGAGCTGGCCGCCCGCCCCGACGCCGGCCTGGTGGCCGAGCGGAGCGGGATGGCACTGGCCGGCTACTTTTCCGGTCCGCGGCTGCGCTGGATCCTCGACGCCGTCCCGCGGGCCCGGGAGCGGGCCGAGCGGGGGGAGCTGCTGTTCGGCACGATGGAGACCTGGCTGATCTGGAACCTCACCGGGGGCCCGGACGGCGGCGTCCACGTCACCGACGTCACCAACGCCAGCCGCACGCTGCTGATGGACGTGCACACCTGCCGATGGGACCCCGACCTGCTGGCCTTCTTCGACGTGCCCGCCGCGATGCTGCCCGAGATCCGCCCCTCGGTCGGCAGCCTGGGCGTCGCGACCGCCCTGTCGCCCGCGCTGCCGATCGCCGCGGCTCTCGGCGACCAGCAGGCCGCGCTGTTCGGCCAGGTGTGCTTCGCCCCCGGGGAGACCAAGTGCACCTACGGCACCGGCAGCTTCCTGCTGCAGAACACCGGCACGGAGCTGGTCCGCACCCGGTCGGGCTCGATCAGCACCGTGGCCTACCAGCTGGCCGGGGAGCCGGTGCACTACGCGCTGGAGGGGTCGGTGGCGGTCACCGGGGCGCTGGTGCAGTGGCTGCGCGACGGCCTGGGCCTGATCGGGTCGGCCGCGGAGGTCGAGACCCTGGCCCGGACGGTGACCGACAACGGCGGCTGCTTCGTCGTCCCGGCGTTCTCCGGCCTGCTGGCCCCGCACTGGCGGGGCGAGGCCCGCGGCCTGGTCGCCGGGCTCACCTCCTACGTCACCAAGGGCCACCTGGCCCGGGCCGCGCTGGAGGCCACCGGTTGGCAGACCCGCGACGTCGTCGGTGCGATGGAGGCCGACTCCGGGCTGGCGCTGACCACGCTGCGGGTGGACGGCGGGATGACGACCAACAACCTGCTCATGCAGTTCGTCGCCGACGTGCTGGACACCCCGGTGGTGCGCCCGATGGTCGGCGAGACGGTGTCATTGGGTGCCGCCTACGCCGCCGGGCTGTCGGTGGGCGTCTGGTCCGACGTCGAGGCGCTGCGCCGCAACTGGCACCGCGCGGCGCTGTGGACCCCCGACCCCGGCCGGGCGCGCGCCAGCACGGCCGACTACGCCCGGTGGGCGCGGGCGGTGCAGCTGAGCATCGCCTGGGGAGCGCCCTGAGCCGGCCGGCTCCCGGGCGGTCGTCCGACGATGTCGCACGCGACTGGTTGTTGCCGGGGCGTGATGCGCGCCACAGTGAGCAGCCCGGACGGACTGCTCCCGCACGTCACCTGACCCAACCGACCGAGAGGAACACCCCGTGAGCCAGTACGTAGCCGCCATCGACCAGGGCACCACGAGCACCCGCTGCATGCTCTTCGACCACGACGGGGCCGTCGTCTCCGTCGGTCAGAAGGAGCACGAGCAGATCCTCCCGCGCGCCGGGTGGGTGGAGCACGACGCGAACGAGATCTGGGCGAACACCCGCGAGGTGGTCGGCCAGGCGATGGCCCGGGGCAACGTCGGGACCTCCGACGTCGTCGCGGTCGGCATCACCAACCAGCGCGAGACCACCGTCGTCTGGGACCGGACGACCGGTCAGCCGGTCCACAACGCCATCGTCTGGCAGGACACCCGCACCGGGAAGATCTGCGAGGACCTGGGCGCCCTCGGAGGGGGCGCCGACCGGTACAAGGACCGGGTCGGCCTGCCGCTGGCCACCTACTTCGCCGGCCCGAAGGTCCGCTGGGTCCTGGACAACGTCGACGGCGCCCGCGAGCGCGCCGAGCGCGGCGACCTGGTCATGGGCACCATCGACTCCTGGCTGATGTGGAACATGACCGGCGGCGCGGACGGTGGGCTGCACCTCACCGACGTCTCCAACGCCTCGCGGACGATGCTGATGGACTACCGCACCCTCGCCTGGGACGAGAGCATCGCCGGGGAGATGGGCATCCCGATGTCGATGCTCCCGGAGATCCGGTCCAACTCCGAGGTGTACGGCAAGGGCCGCGCCGCCGGGTTCCTCGCCGGAGTGCCGATCGCCGGGTCGCTCGGTGACCAGCAGGCGGCGACCTTCGGCCAGGTCTGCTTCGAGCGCGGAATGGCCAAGAACACCTACGGCACCGGCAATTTCATGCTGCTCAACACCGGCGAGCAGGCCGTCCCCTCGGAGAACGGCCTGCTCACCACACTGTGCTACCAGCTGGGGGACGCCAAGCCGGTGTACGCGCTGGAGGGCTCGATCGCGGTCACCGGATCGCTGGTGCAGTGGGTCCGGGACAACCTGGGCATGATCAGGAGCGCCCCGGAGATCGAGGACCTGGCCCGCACCGTCGACGACAACGGCGGCTCCTACTTCGTGCCCGCCTTCTCCGGCCTGTTCGCCCCGCACTGGCGCTCCGACGCCCGGGGGGCCGTGGTGGGGCTGACCCGGTTCGTCAACAAGGGCCACCTGGCGCGGGCGGTGCTCGAGGCCACCGCCTACCAGACCCGCGAGGTGCTCGACGCGATGAACGCCGACTCCGGGGTGGACCTGACCGAGCTGCGGGTGGACGGCGGGATGGTCGGCAACGAGCTGCTCATGCAGTTCCAGGCCGACCTGCTCGACGTCCCGGTGATCCGGCCGAAGATCGCCGAGACGACGGCGCTGGGCGCCGCGTACGCCGCCGGCCTGGCCGTGGGCTTCTGGTCCGACCTGGACGAGCTGACCGCCAAGTGGTCCGAGGACAAGCGCTGGGAGCCGCAGATGCCCGCCGAGGAGCGGGAGCGGAACTACCGCAACTGGCAGAAGGCGGTCACCAAGAGCCTGGGGTGGGTGGATGAGGACGTGGTCTGACTCCCGCGCCCCCTCGCCCGGGCCGACTTCGGCCGGCCCGAGGCGCAGCTCGCCCTGGAGTACGAGGGCGCCCACCCTCCGACGGCGTCCCGATCGTCCGGGACGACGCCCGCTACCAGCGCCTGACGGCCGCCGGCTGGCGGGTCATCCGGATCAGCGCCGCCGACCTCCGCGACCTGGACGCCGTCGTCGCCGGCGTCCGGGCCGCCCTCCTGGGGTGACTTCCGCGTTTCTGCGGAAGGAGGAGGGTCAGCTCGCGAGGGCGGCGGCGACGACCGCCTTGGCCTCCTCCTGCACCTGCGTGAGGTGCTCGGGGCCCCGGAAGGACTCCGCGTACACCTTGTAGACGTCCTCGGTGCCCGACGGGCGGGCGGCGAACCAGGCGTTCCCCGTGGTGACCTTGAGCCCGCCGATCGACGCGTCGTTGCCCGGTGCCCGGGTCAGCTTGGCGGTGATCGGCTCGCCGGCCAGCTCGGTGGCGGCGACCGCCTCGGGGGACAGCTTGCCCAGCCGGGCCTTCTCCTCGCGCGTGGCGGCGGCGTCCACCCGGGCGTAGGCCGACTCCCCGAACCGCGCGGTCAGCTCGCCGTGCAGCTGCGAGGGGGACCGGCCCGTCACGGCCTGGATCTCACTGGCCAGCAGGGCGAGCAGCAGCCCGTCCTTGTCCGTCGTCCAGACGCTGCCGTCGCGGCGCAGGAACGAGGCACCGGCGGACTCCTCGCCGCCGAAACCGACCGACCCGTCGAGCAGGCCGGGGACGAACCACTTGAAGCCGACCGGGACCTCCACCAGCTGCCGGCCCAGCGAGGCGACGACCCGGTCGATCAGCGAGGAGGAGACCAGCGTCTTGCCCACGGCGGTGCCCGCGCCCCACTCCGGCCGGTGGCCGAACAGGTAGGAGATCGCCACGGCCAGGAAGTGGTTGGGGTTCATCAGCCCGCCGTCCGGGGTGACGATGCCGTGCCGGTCGGCGTCGGCATCGTTGCCGGTGGCGATGGCGAACTCGTCCTTGCGCCCGATCAGCGAGGCCATCGCCGCCGGTGAGGAGCAGTCCATCCGGATCTTGCCGTCCCAGTCCAGCGTCATGAACCGCCAGGTGGGGTCCACCAGCGGGTTCACCACGGTGAGGTCCAGGCCGTGGCGCTCGCAGATCGCACCCCAGTAGTCGACGCTGGCGCCACCGAGCGGGTCGGCGCCGATCCGCACCCCGGCGTCCCGGATGGCGGCCACGTCGATCACGTTCGGCAGGTCGTCGACGTAGGTGCCCAGGAAGTCGTAGGACCGCGCGGCGGCCCGGGCGCGGGCGAAGGGCACCCGCCGGACACCGGACAGGCCCGCGGCCATCAGTTCGTTGGCCCGGCGGGCGATCCAGCCGGTGGCGTCGGTGTCGGCCGGGCCGCCGGTCGGCGGGTTGTACTTGAAGCCGCCGTCCCGGGGCGGGTTGTGCGAGGGGGTGACGACGATGCCGTCGGCCAGCCCGCTGGTCTTCCCGCGGTTGGCGGTGAGGATCGCGTGGCTGACCGCCGGCGTGGGGGTGTACCGGTCGGCCGCGTCGACGAGCACGGTCACGTCGTTGGCGGCGAGCACCTCCAGGGCGCTGACCCAGGCCGGCTCGGACAGGCCGTGGGTGTCCCGGCCGACGAACAGCGGGCCGTCGTATCCCTGGCCGGCGCGGTACTCGCAGATCGCCTGGGTGGTCGCCAGGATGTGCGCCTCGTTGAACGCACCGTCCAGCGACGAGCCGCGGTGCCCGGAGGTGCCGAAGACGACCTGCTGGCCGACGTCGGCCGGGTCGGGCTCGACGGCGTAGTACGCCGTCACCAGGTGGGGGACATCGACCAGGTCGCTGGGCTGGGCGGGCTGGCCGGCGCGGGGGTCGCTCATGGCCAGATCCTGGCCCCGCACCCGCCGTCTCCGCGACCCGGCGCAGCCCGGTCAGGAACTGCGCGGCTCGCCCCGGTAGGTGCCGAAGCTCCAGAGGTTGCCCTCGGGGTCGCGGACGGCGAAGTCCCGGGAGCCGTAGTCGGTGTCGTGCAGCGCCGCGACCACCTGGGCGCCGGCGGCGACCGCGCGGTCGTGCAGCGCGTCCGGCTCGTCGGTGACCACGTAGCAGCCCGCCGACCCCGGGGCGAGCGTCCACGGGTTGCCCGGGTCATCGCGGGCCGAGCCGAGCATGATCCCGCCGCCGGCCGGCCAGGCGAGCTCGGCGTGCACCACGGTGTCGCCGCTGCCGTCGGGCCGGTCGCCGTAGGTGACCGTCTCCTCGAAGCCGAACGCGTCGACGAGGAACCGGATGAGGCCGCGGGCGTCGCGGGCGCGCAGCGTGGGCCAGACCTGGGGAGGTGGTGGGTTCGTCATGCGCCCCAGCCTCCCGCGCCGGGCGCCGTCCTGTCTTGGACGAACCCGACCTCGGCGGCCAGCCACCGGGTGGGCGGGAGCCCGCTGACCGCCCGCCACTCCCGGGTCAGGTGCGCCTGGTCGGCGAGCGCCCGCCGGGCCCGGTCGAAGCGGACGACGCGGGCGGCTTCCTCGGGGCTCAGCCCGGTGTCGGCGCGGAACCGCGCACCCAGGTGCCGGTCCGACCAGCCCACCCGGGCCGCGACGTCGGCGACCCGCACCCGCTCGACCGGCTCGGCCCCGTCCCGGCCGAGGACGTCCCCCACCGGGCAGTCCAGTGACGCCAGCTCCCCGGCCGGGACCCCGAGCCACGTCCGGGCACCGAACGGGGACGGCGAGAGCTGGATGCCGGCCTGCCGGCCCGGGTGGCTGATCAGCGCCGGCCGGGTGTGCAGCCCGCCGAGCAGCGCGTCGTAGCTACCGGGAGCCTCCTCCCGGTGGACGACCGACTCCCGCAGCATGCCGCCAGGATGGCCCGCCCCGGCCGCGGCGTCACCCTGTCCGCGTCAGTGGTCCACCCGGGCGGTCTCCCGGCGTACGCGCAGGCCGGTCAGCAGCAGGCCCGCGGCCAGCGCGCCGCCGGCGCCCTCGCCGGCGCGCATGCGCAGGTCCAGGAGCGGCTCCAGGCCGAGGTGCTGCAGGACGACGTCGTGCCCCCGTTCCCGGCTGCGCTGCCCGGCCACCAGGCACGCCTGGACCCCGGGCTCCACCAGGACGGCGACGAGCGCCGCCAGGGAGGCGGCGAACCCGTCCGGGACGACGACCGCACGCGCCTCGGCCGCGCCGAGGGTCACCCCGGCCAGCACGGCGAGCTCGGGGCCGCCGAGCTCGGCCAGGGCCAGCAGCGGCTCCCTGCCGAGCGGCGGGTGCA
>JAOPUQ010000460.1 GCA_025963425.1 Modestobacter sp.
TGGGAGTGCTCGCTGTTCGAGGAGCACGACTTCCGCGACATCAAGATCTCGGTCAAGCACAACGACCCGGTGGTCATGGTGCGGGCCTACGAGCTGCTCGCCGAGGCGTGCGACTACCCGCTGCACCTGGGCGTCACCGAGGCCGGCCCGGCGTTCCAGGGGACGATCAAGTCCGCCGTCGCCTTCGGCGCGCTGCTCTCCCGCGGCATCGGCGACACCATCCGCGTCTCGCTGTCGGCCCCTCCGGTGGAGGAGGTCAAGGTCGGCAACCAGATCCTGGAGTCGCTCAACCTCCGCCAGCGCGGCCTGGAGATCGTCAGCTGCCCGTCGTGCGGGCGCGCCCAGGTCGACGTCTACAAGCTCGCCAACGAGGTCACCGCGGGCCTGGAGGGCATGGAGGTCCCGCTGCGGGTCGCCGTCATGGGCTGCGTCGTCAACGGGCCGGGGGAGGCCCGCGAGGCGGACCTGGGCGTCGCCTCGGGCAACGGCAAGGGCCAGATCTTCGTCAAGGGCGAGGTCGTCAAGACCGTGCCGGAGTCGATGATCGTGGAGACCCTCATCGAGGAGGCCATGCGCATCGCCGAGCAGCAGGCCGACGCCGGCACCCCCTCCGGTCCGCCGGTCGTCACCGTCGCCTGAGCCGGGCGCAGGGACCGGGACACGGGCAGGAGCACGACGTGCTGCGTGCCGCGCCGGCGCGCGTCCTCGACGAGGACGACGAGGGCGCCGTCCGGGCGTTGCTGACGACCGACCCGGTCGGCGCCTGCATGCTCGCCGGTCGGATCGAGGTGCACGGCACCGCCCCCGCGAGGCTCGGCGCCCCGCTCTGGGGCCTGTACTCCGGCCGCCAGCTGGACGCCGTCTGCCTGGCCGGGGCCAACCTGATCCCCTTCGCCCGGCCGGCCGCCGAGCGCGCCGCCGCGGTCGCCTTCGCCGACCGGGCCCGCCGGGCCGGGCGGCGGTGCTCCACGATCGTCGGTTCCGCCGGGTCGGTCCTGCCACTGTGGGAGCTACTGGCCCCCTCCTGGGGGCCGGCCCGCGACGTGCGTCCCCGGCAGCCGCTGCTGGCCATCTCCGGACCGCCCGCGGTGCCCGCCGAGCCGCGCGTCCGGCCGGTCCGCGGCGACCAGTTGCCGACGCTGCTGCCGGCGGCGATCGCCATGTTCACCGAGGAGGTGGGCGTCAGCCCGCTGCGCGTGGACGGCGGCGCCGGCTACCGGGCCCGGGTGGCCGACCTGGTCCGCGCCGGCCAGTCCCTGGCCTGGATCGAGGGCGACGAGGTGGTCTTCAAGGCCGACATCGGCGCGGTCTCCCGGGAGGCCTGCCAGGTGCAGGGCGTCTGGGTGGCCCCCCGGTACCGCGGCCAGGGGATCGGCCAGCGCGGCACGGCGGCGGTGGTGGAGTACGCCCGGACGGCGATCGCCCCGGTGGTCAGCCTCTACGTCAACGACTTCAACAGCCCGGCCCGCGCCGCCTACGCCCGGGTCGGGTTCACCCAGGTCGGCACCTACGCCTCGGTCCTCTTCTAGTCCATGCCGGTCCGCGCGGATCCGACGCGCTGGAGGGCCCGCCCCCGCCGGCACAGCTCCGTCTGCCAGGGTGGAGGCGTGCGGAACCGACGGGGGGCGTCCAGGGTCGCGGTGGCGGCCGGCGGGGTGGTGCTGCTGGTCGGTCCGGTGCTGGCCGGGTGCTCCGGCGACCCGGCCGACGACGTGCGCGACGCCGCGCAGGCGTTCCTGAGCGACTGGGCCACGGGCGACACCCAGGGTGCGGCCGCCGGCACGACCGACGCGGCCGCGACCATGGCACTGCTCGAGCAGACCGCCACCGACCTGCCCGAGGCGACGCTGATGGCGAGGACCGGCGACGTGTCGGTGACCGACAAGGCAGCGACCGTCGCGTGGACGGCCACGTGGGACCTGGCCGCCGCGCCGGACTGGACCTACGAGGCCACCCTCGAGCTCGCCGAGGGCGACGGCGGCTGGCAGGTGGTGGCCGAGCCGACCATCGTGCACCCGGAGCTGGGCGAGGGCCAGCACCTGGAGCTGACCCGGAGCCTGGCCGACCGGGCCCCGATCACCGACGCCGGCGGGGCAGCCCTGTTCACGCCCACCGAGGTGGTGGACGTGGGCGTCGACCCCGCGCAGGTCACCGACCTGCCGGCGCTCGCCGCGGGGCTCTCCGCGGCCACCGGCATCCCCGCCGAGCAGATCACCACCGACGTCCAGGCGGCCCCGGCCGGTCAGTTCGTGCCGGTGATCACGCTGCGCCGGCCGGACTTCGAGCGGATCCGCGCCCAGGTGTTCGACCTGCCCGGCGCGGTCTTCCCCACGGACACCCGGCTGCTGGCCCCCAGCTCCCGGTTCGCGACGGCGCTGCTGGGGCGGGTCGGGGCGGCGACGGCCGAGGTGCTCGACGAGACGCAGGACGCCGACGGTCGGCCCGAGTACGCCGCCGGCGACCAGCTGGGGCTGTCCGGCCTGCAGCGGGCCTACCAGGCGCAGCTGGCCGGCACCCCTGGCTTCAGCGTCTCGGCGGTCAGCACCGACGAGAGCACGGGGGACACCGGGACCGTCGTCGGCTCGGCCGACCCGGTCGCCGGCACGCCGGTGCAGACGCCGCTGGTGCCGGCCCTGCAGAACGCCGCGGACGCCGCCGTCGCCGGCCAGTCACTGGCCACCCACCTGGTGGTGGTGCGCCCCGGCACCGGCGAGGTGCTCGCGGTGAGCTCGAACGAGGCGGCGAACGCCGGGAACGCGCTGTCCGGCCACTTCCCGCCCGGGTCGAGCATGAAGACGATGACGGCGACGGCCCTCCTGTCGACCGGCACGCTGACCCCCGACTCCCCGGTTGCCTGCCCGGGCACCACCGTCGTCGACGGCCGGGAGTTCGAGAACGAGGACCAGTTCGACCTGGGCACCGTGCCGTTGACCGAGGCGTTCGCCCAGTCCTGCAACACCACCTTCATCCAGCAGGCGCTGACCCTGCCCGACGACGCCCTGTCCCAGGCCGCCACCGCCTACGGCGTGGGCACCGACTGGCAGCTGCCGGTCGACATCTACAGCGGCACGGTGCCGGCGACGAGCACCGGCACCACCAAGGCGGCCGACGCGATCGGGCAGGGCGAGGTGCTGATGAGCCCCGCGCAACTGGCCCTGGTCGCCGCCGGGATCGCCAGCGGCACCCCGGCCGCCCCGGTCGAGGTGGCGGGCGCCGACCCGGCCGGCGCGGCGCCGACCGGCCCCTCGCAGCAGGTGCTCGATGCGCTGCGGCCGATGATGCGCCAGGTGGTGCTGTCGGGGACGGCGAAGGGCCTGGGCGACCGCGGCGAGGTCTACGGCAAGACCGGCACCGCGGAGTTCGGCGACAGCACCCCGCCGGACGCGCACGGCTGGTTCATGGGCTACCAGCTCGGCGGGCCGCAGGGCGACATCGCCTTCGCCGTCCTCGTCGAGGCCGGCCAGAGCAGCTCGGTCGCGGTGGGCGTCGCCGACGCCTTCCTGGGCGCGCTGGGCTGAAGAAGGGCCCCTCCTGGGTCCCCTCGCAGGCTCGGGGACGCCTGGAGGGGCCGGAAGCGCTCAGCTGTCGGGGAGCCCGGGGAAGGCGCTGGTCACCGGCGTGCGGCCGGCTGCTGCTCGCCAGGCGACGGCCCGGAGTTCGGTGGCGGTCAGAGCAGTGACGGCCAGCTCGCGGGTGCCGCCCTCGGTCGCCTGGTCGAGGACCCAGGTCCACGCCGTGGCGACGCCGTCCTCCAGGGTGAGGGCCAGGACGGCGGCGTCGACCGCGGAGAGCACCGGGAACGGCAGCGTGTACGCCGCCTGCGTCGCGACCGGGTCCGCCCCGCGGGAGTCCAGCAGCTTCGTCAGCTCGTCGCGGACGTCGCGGTGGGCCTGCCGGGCGTCGTCCACCGGGCCGCGGTCGTCGACCGCCAGCGCCGCACCCACCACGCCGTAGCCCCACACCGCGGTGTGGGCCGCGGCCAGCGCGTCCTGCAGGGCAGCATCCTCGGCTGCGGTCGGCGCGCTGCTGCCTGTCGGGGTGCTCTCGTCGTCAGCCACCGGCCGGCCTCCCATCGGTCCGGGCCCGCTCGACCCCGGTGTCGCTCATGCCAGCTGCCCGTCCTGTCCACGCAGCCCGGCGGTGATGCTGCCCAGCAGTGCTGCGCGGGCTCCGCTGAAGCCGGGACAGGCGGTGGCGTGCGCATCGGCTGCGCGGGCGACCTCGGTGCGCAGGTACCCCCGGGCGCCGGCCGGGTCCAGCGGCGCGGCCCCGGCCGACGAGGTCGCCCCGGAGGAGGAGGGCCCGCTGCCCGGCGCCGCCGCCCGGAGCCGCTCGAGCTGCTGCCGGGCCTGGTCG